>DAIMFY010000246.1:0-3820 GCA_036724295.1 Gemmatimonadales bacterium
GGAGCGGGTGTTCTTCCCGATGTGAATCATCTTGGTGCCGGTGTCGGCCTGCTGGCGGCCGTTTACCACCGCGACCGAGTAGAACTCGCCCACGCTGTTGTCGCCCTGGAGGATGACGCTGGGATATTTCCAGGTGATGGCCGAGCCGGTTTCCACCTGGGTCCAGCTCACCTTGGCGTTATGACCCGCCTTGCCGCGCTTGGTGACGAAGTTGTAGATGCCACCCTTGCCCTCGTCATCGCCGGCGTACCAGTTCTGCACCGTGGAGTACTTGATGGAGGCGTTGTCGAGCGCTACCAGCTCCACCACGGCCGCGTGCAGCTGGTTTTCGTCGCGCTTGGGCGCGGTGCAGCCCTCGAGATAGCTCACCGACGCGCCTTCATCGGCAACGATCAGCGTCCGCTCGAACTGGCCGGTGTCGGCCGAGTTGATGCGGAAGTAGGTGGACAGCTCCATGGGGCAGCGCACGCCCTTCGGGATGTAGCAGAACGAGCCGTCACTGAACACCGCCGAATTGAGCGCGGCAAAGAAGTTGTCCGACGCCGGCACCACCGAACCCAGGTACTTCCGCACCAGCTCGGGATGCTCGCGCACCGCCTCGCCGAAGGAGCAGAAGATGATTCCGTCTTCGGCGAGCCGCTTCTTGTATGTGGTGCCCACCGAGACGCTGTCGAAGATGGCGTCAACCGCCACCCCGGCCAGGATCTTCTGTTCACCCAGCGGAATGCCCAGCTTCGCGTAGGTCTCGAGCAGCTTGGGATCGGCCTCGTCCAGGGAGCCCAGGGGCTTCTTGGTCTTGGGCGCCGAGTAGTAGCTGATGTTCTGGTAATCGACCGTGTTGTACTTCACGTTGGGCCAGTGCGGCTCGGTCATCTTGAGCCAGCCACGATAGGCCTTGAGCCGCCACTCGAGCAGCCACTCCGGCTCGCCCTTCTTCTCGGCGATGAGCCGGATGACGTCTTCGTTCAGCCCCTTGGGCGCGACATCGGACTCGATGTCGGTGACGAAGCCATACTTGTATTCCCGGTTGACCAGCGTTTCAACGGACGAACTCATGCATTCTCCTGACCGGCGGCCGCATCGGCCGGCTGCCGGAATCGGACAGTGTAGGCGCAGGCGCCATCGCCGCTGAGCAGATGCTGGCGACGCTCGATCCTGCCGCCGAGCGTCCGCTCCAGGAAGCGCTCCTCGGCGGCACAGATCTCGGGAAAGCGCTCGGACACGGCGCGCAGGGCACAGTGATGCTCGGTCAAGGAACCACAGCAGAAGGTGGCGGTTCCCTCGGCCATGTAGCCGTCGGCGGTGCGCGCGGCCGCCACAATCTCCATCCGCTCGGAGGGGGAAGCCCCCTGCAGCGCTGGCGCCAGATGAGCGGCCTGGTTGTCGAAATGCGATTCGATGAAACGGATCGCCGCCGCCCTGCCCACGGTGGCCACCAGATGCTCCAGCAGCTGGGTCAGCGTTTCCTTATAACGCTCCGGAAAAAGCGCCTCGCCGGCGGCTGTCAGCCGGTAGGCATGGCCGGGCGCGCCCGGGCGCCCCGACTGATTCCGGCTCCATTCCACCAGCCCTGAAGTCTCCAACTCCTTGAGGTGATGGCGGATAGCGTTCATGGAGAGGCCCAGATGCTGGGCCAGCTCCTTGGGCTCGAGCCCCGGCGTCCGCTTCAACTCCACGACCACAGCCCTCCTCGGCCCCTTGAGGCCGGCGGGAAAGCGGTCGGGCTGGAGAGAAGGTATTGCCATGGCGGCGGAATGGTAACGGAAAAAGTCGGGATTGGCAAGGTTTGTGGGGCTGATATGGTGGAAATTCTAAGTTGTTGATGTGACTTGGCTTGGGGCGTGGGGCGTGAGGCGTGGAATCCCATGCCCGATGCCCCATGCCCCATGCCTCTTGCCCCTGTCTTCCCCATTCCCGATCTTGGTACCCCATGACCATCCATCGCATCCGGCTCCTGGGCGATCCGATCCTCCGCGCCCGGTGTGAACCGATAGAAAAGCCCGGGTCCACCGCCATCCGGGTCATCATGGACGACATGCGGGAGACCCTGCGGGACTGGCAGAGCCGGTTCGGGAGCGGGCGAGCTATCGCCGCGCCACAGATCGGGGCGCCGGTCAGGATGGTCGTGGCCGAGATGGACAAGCCCTGGGTCCTGATCAACCCGGAAATCGTGGACATCGGGAACGAGGATTTCAGCGTCTGGGACGACTGCTTCTCGTTTCCCAACCTGATGGTGCGGGTGTCACGTGCGTACCGGCTGAGGGTGCGCTACCAGGACCAGAAGGGCCAATGGCATGAGGATGACCTCGAGGGCGACCGCGCCGAGCTGATTCAGCACGAACTGGATCACCTGGACGGGGTGCTCACGGTAGACCGGCCCCACGGGCTCGATCCATTCTGCTTGCGGGAGGAATGGAACCGGCTCCACGCCGCCGCCGGCCGCTACGGACCGCCGGAACCGAGAACCGGGATCTACGCGACGCCGCTGACGGGATTGTTGTAGCGGGATGGGCAGGATGGGCAGCGCGAAGCTGACTCATGCGTCATTGCGAGCACCCGAAGGGTGCGAAGCAATCGGGTAACCCGCATTGCGATCTCGGCGACCCGATTGCTTCGCCGCTTCGCGGCTCGCAATGACATTCAATCTAAGAACCGCCCTTCTTGCCCATCCCGCTCATCTCTCCCGGCAACGCATTCCCCATCCGCTCGCTGTCCCAGAACACATTCAGTACCCACCAGCGATGACCGTCCCAGAACAGCTGAATCGAGTTGACGCCGCGAGAGAACGGTTTCGTCTCGTCGCGCCGGAAGCTGGCGTACGAACTGAAGACGTGCGCAACGTTGCCGAAGCGTTCGACCTTGTTCACCAGTGCCGCCTCATGGAAGCCGAGCGCGGTCAGCAGCGAATCGGCACCGTGCTGGTACTGTTCAGGCGTCAGGATGCGGCGGCGACAGTTGCCGATGGTATCACACCCGGTCGGGATGAGCCGCGCCGCGGGGTCCATCAGCGAGAAGAACCGCGCCCACTGCCTCGGCGCACCCACCGGGCCGCTGATGGTCTGGTACAGCGCGGAGACGATGGAATCAATACTGCCGACGTCGGTAGAGACCGCGGGCGGACGATGCGTTGCGCTGTCAGGAGTTGCCTGCGCGTGCAGTGCCGGCGCGCACAAGATGAGCGCAGCAGCGATGGGCATGAGAATCTTCATGCTGGGATCCCTCTCAGCTGGTGAATACCACTTGCGACTGCCGGGACTGAACTGGGGGCTACCCGATTGCTTCGTCGGACGCCAGGGCGAGGCAAGCCTCGCCCCTACGCGTCCTCCTCGCAATGACGCGTTGACCGTTGACCCCACTTCCCGTCTTCCCGTCTTCCCGCCTTCCCGCCTTCAGAACCATCTCCCCAACCGCACGAACAGCGCCTCGCGTCCACCGGTAAAGCCCATCTCTACCCGCACCGGCCCGACTGGCGTCTCAGCCCCTACGCCGCCGCGGATGCCGGTGTGCCAGCCGCCGTCATCCAGCAAGCCGCCACCCGTAGCCGAGCGGCCCACCATTCCATCGACCCTGACGTGAAGCGGACCCACGACGGGGTAGGCCAGCGCCAGTCCGGCCAGCACTTCACGGTCTCCCCGCAGTTCCCCGACGTGTAGTCCAGCAAAGCCGTCGTCGCCGCCGAGCGCCAGCGTATGCTGCAGTGGCAAGTCCCTCCCTGCGCCAATCCGGAGATGGGGATTCACCTCGAGCAGGCCGATGGGAAACTCCGGCTTCACGTCGAATACGACGCGCCTGAACTCCTGGTTCCAGATGGCGCGCACCG
>DAIMFY010000247.1:0-3782 GCA_036724295.1 Gemmatimonadales bacterium
CGCGGGCGTCGTCCTTGAAGCGCTTGAGGCTGGACATCTCGCCGGTGTAGACCGGCACGCCATCGCGAATGACACGCACCCGGGCGCCGCGAGTGATGACCCCGTGCGTCACCTGGCAGCCGGCAATGGTGCCGACCTTGCTCACCTTGAAGAGCTGGAGGACTTCGGCCTCGCCAAGGACCGTTTCCTTTTCCTCCGGCTTGAGCAGCCCCTCGAGCGCCTTCCGCACATCGTCCACCGCTTCGTAGATCACGCGGTACGTCCGCACGTCCACACCTTCGCGCTCGGCCGCCGTGCGGGCATTCGAGTCGGGCCGCACGTGGAACCCGAGGATGATGGCATTGGAAGCCCGGGCAAGGAGCACGTCACTCTCGCTGATGGCGCCCACGCCACGCAGCACCACGTCCACCCGCACTTCGCTGGTGCTGAGCTGGGCCAGCGCGTCAGCCAGTGCTTCGGCCGGTCCGCCCTGATCCGCCTTGATGATGATGGGCAGGGTGGAGACTTCGCCTTCCTTGAGCGCGCGGCTGAAGTCCTCGAGGCTGGTGCCGCGCTGGCTGCGGCGGCTCTGGGCTTCGCGCTCGAGCCGCTGCCGCTTCTGCGCGATGTCGCGCGCTTCCGAGGCGTCAGTGACCGTGAGAAAGGTGTCGCCCGCCGACGGCACGCCGTCGAAGCCGAGCACCTGGACGGGGATGGTTGGACCGGCCTCGGTCACCGCATTGCCCCGCTCGTCGAACAGGGCGCGCACTCGGCCGCTGAACATGCCGCAGATGAAGTCATCGCCCACCTTCAGCGTGCCGCGCTGCACCAGCACGGTGGCCAGCGGGCCCTTGCCCGGATCCAGTGTCGCCTCGAGCACCGTACCCTGCGGCCGGGCTTCGGGGTTGGCCTTGAGGTCCAGGATTTCGGCCTGCAGCAGCACCTGGTCGAGCAGGTGATCGATGCCGGTGCCCTTCTTCGCGGAGATTTCCGCAGACAGCACCTGGCCACCGAACTCTTCGAGCACCACGCTGTGCTGGAGGAGGTCCTGCTTCACCTTGGCCACATTGGCCGACGGCAGGTCGATCTTGTTGATGGCAACGACCATTGGCACGCCCGCGTTGCGGGCGTGGCTGATGGCCTCGACTGTCTGCGGCATCACCTGGTCATCTGCGGCCACGACGAGCACCACGATGTCGGTGACCTGGGCGCCGCGGGCGCGCATGGCCGTGAAGGCCTGGTGGCCCGGCGTATCGAGGAAGGTCATTTCCTTGCCGCGCGGCAGCAGCACATGGTACGCGCCGATATGCTGGGTAATGCCCCCCGCTTCGCCCGCCACGATGTTTTCCTTGCGGATGTAATCGAGCAGCGAGGTCTTGCCGTGGTCCACATGGCCCATGATGGTAACGACCGGCGGACGCGGCACGAGATCTTCCGGCTTGTCCGGTTCCGCGGCTTCCTCCACCTCGGCCTGGTATTCCTGCTCGCGGACCGCCTCGAAACCGAACTCGGACGCGATCAGCTCGATCTGGTCGAAGTCGAGCCGCTGGTTCACGGTAACCATGAGCCCCAGTTCCTTGAACGCGAACTGGACGATCTGGGTGGCCGGGATCTTCATGGCGGCCGCGAGCTCGCTCACCGAGATGAACTCGTTGACGCGAATCCGGGTCTTTTCCTTTTCGCGCTCTTCCTTGGCGCGTCCTGCGACGATATCGCGATAGCTGGGCTCGTCGGAGCGGCGGCTGCCCTTGCGGCCGGTGCCACCCTTCAACCCCTGCAGCGTCTTGGCGATGTTCTCCTGCACCGCGTCCTGGTCCACATATCCGCGCCGGCCCTTCTTGCCCTTGCGGCGCCCACCGGCGGTGCCGCCGCTGGCTGGGGCGGGACGCTCTTCACCCGGGCGCGCCGGCGCCGGACGCTCCCGGGTGCCGGAGCCAGGCGTGCTGGTGGAGAAAACCGGGCGAGGGCCAGCCGGCCGCGAGCCGGCAGCCGGCCTGGCTACCCGGGGCGGAATGAATGGTGCGCGTGCCGGCTTTGGCGGCGCCGGCGCTTCGTCGGCGACGGGCGTTGATGCGGTGCTCGCCGCGGGGCGCTCAAGCACAGGCTGCGCAGGTTCCGGCGCGGCAACTTCCTCCTGTGGCTGGACCTGGGCGGCCTGGGCCTCCGCGTCGACCGGCGGCAGGTCCTTGAACAGCTCCCGCGCCCGCTCTTCCAGCGTGCGCGACACCTTCGGCTCTTCCGGCTCGAGGATAGGCAGGTCGATCTCGAGCTCGAGACCGTCGCGTTCGGCCTCCGCCCGCTCCGCCTGCGCCTGCGCCTCGGCCTCGGCGACTTCGGCAGCCGTGCGACGACGGCGGGCCGGCTTTGCCGGCTCCGGGGCCGCTGCCTCGGCGGCCTTGGCCTTCCGACGGCCGCGCTTGGGCTGCGCCTCACTGGCGCTCCGGCGCTTCTCGCGCTCCCAGCGCACACGCACCGCCGAGACCTGGTCGCCTTCCAGCGCCGACAGGTGGCTGCGGACGAAGATGTCCATATCGCGCAGCAGCTGCATCAGCTGTTCGGGGGGAATATCGAATTCCGCCGCCAGATCATGTACTCGAGTCTTGACCACTCATGCCTCCTCAGGGCTGTCCGGAGCCAGGGCCACAAGGCCGCTGGCTAATGCGCGATCCCGGACACCGACCGCCATGACAGGCGGTTTTCCCAGCTGGACGCCGATCGCGTCGGCA
Organism: Gemmatimonadales bacterium; assembly: GCA_036724295.1. Lineage (GTDB taxonomy): Bacteria > Gemmatimonadota > Gemmatimonadetes > Gemmatimonadales > GWC2-71-9 > CAMLHP01. The sequence continues at coordinate 2,706 of DAIMFY010000247.1, forward strand.
TCCGGACCGGCCACGAGCGGGACCTCCCGTGCCCTGGCCAGTCGCACCACTTTCTCTCGAGCCCGCTCGCTGGCGTCCGACGCCAGCACGATGCAATAGACCCGGTCCTGCTGCAGCGCGCGGTGTACTGCATCCGCGCCGATCACCAGCGTTCCGGCGTTTCGTCCCAGGCCAAGCAGGCCCAGCAGCGAGCTCACGCCGGGGCGCCGTTCTCCTCGCTGTCCTCGTCGGCCAGCTCGGCCAGGAACGCCATCAGCGCATCAACCTGTTCGCCGGACAGACCGGGGACCGCGGAGAGTTCCTCCCGGTCAAGATCGAAGACATCGTCCAGGGTCTCGTAGCCGGCGCCGGCCAGGATGGCGACGATCTCGGGCGACAGCCCTTCGAGCTCGGCCAGCGGCACCTGCGACGCGGTCGCCTCCTCCGGCGGCAGCGGCGCGAAGAGCGGACCCTCGCCACCACGTTCCATCCACTCACGGCTGGAGTAGAGGTCGATCTTCCAGCCGGTCAGTTCCGATGCCAGCCGCACGTTCTGGCCGTTGCGGCCAATGGCGAGCGAGAGCTGGTCTTCATCGACGACGGCCTGGATCGTCTTGCCGGTCGAGTCCGCGAAAACCTTGGCCACCCGCGCGGGCGCGAGCGCCAGCCGGGCAAACCGCTCCGGGTCCGGCGACCAGGGCACGATATCAATGCGTTCGCCGCCGAGCTCATTGACCACCGCCTGCACCCGCGAGCCCTTGAGCCCAACGCAGGCGCCCACGGGATCGATGGCGTCGTCGCGGGAAATGACGGCGACCTTGGTACGGCTCCCCACCTCGCGGGCGATGGCCCGGATTTCGACAATCTGCTGCTGAATCTCCGGCACTTCCAGCTTGAACAGCGCCTTGACGAAGAGCGGATCGGCCCGGCTCAGGATCAGGCGCGGCCCCTTGGGAGTCTCTTCCAGGCGCTTGAGCACGGCACGCATGGTATCGCCCTGATGGAAATGCTCGCGGTGGTTCTGCTCGCGGTACGGCATGATGGCCTCCGCCTCGCGGAACTTGTTGAGCATGACCACCAGCTTGCCGCGCTCGATCT
>DAIMFY010000248.1:0-3779 GCA_036724295.1 Gemmatimonadales bacterium
TCGCCCACCGGCCGCTCGGGCTGGAGGACCGGCACACCAGCATCGACGGCGGAGAGCTTGACGGGGGGTGGGATGAGCGCACTGCGGGAACGACCCTGCGGACGATCCGGCTGGGTCACCACGCCGACGATTTCGTGGCCGGCGCGAAGCAGGGCTCGGAGGGACGCGTCGGCGAAGTCCGGCGTCCCGAAGAAGATGATTCGCATCACTCCGGGGCGGACGATTCGGCCGCCACCTCCTTGATGTACGAGCGATCGTCCTGGTGCTTTTTCTTCCAGCGGGAGAGCAGCATCCGCCGCTTCATGGGGCCGAGGTGGTCGAGGAAGAGAACCCCGTCGAGGTGGTCAATCTCGTGCTGGATGGCGCGGGCCAGCAATCCGCTAGCCTCGATCCGATAGGGCTGCCCCTCGGCATCCAGCGCCTCCAGCGTGACCGACGCCGGACGGGTGACATCGGCAAAGATGTCGGGGATGGAGAGACAGCCTTCTTCCTGCGTGGCCCGGCCCTCGGCCTCGACGATCTTCGGGTTGACCAGCGCGATGCGGGTGCCGTCCGCATCCACCACGGCCACGCGCCGGTCCACGCCCACCTGGTTGGCCGCGAGGCCGACGCCGCGGGCCGCGTCCATGGTGGCGAACATGTCGGCAATGAACTGCCGGACGTCGTCAGTTATTTCGGGCACCTCGTCACTCCGCTGGCGGAGCACCGGCGAACCCAGCAGGTGGAGCTTGAGCAGGGCCATCAGCGCCGCCCCGGTGTGGGGCCTCCGATGCGCACGATGCGGGAGCGTTCCACGATCAGCTGTGAGGTGCCGGACTCGACGGTCACCAGCGATTCGGACACGCCGTTGGATTCCACGTCCTTGATCTCCTTCACCTTGCCGACGATCCCGCCGGCCGTCATCACTTCGTCATTCCGCTTGAGCTGGGCCAGGAGTGCGGCGTGTTCCTTCCGGGCCTTGCCCTGCGGGCGAAGGATCAGGAAGTAGAAGATGCCGCCGATGGCCACCACCTGCAGCAGCAGCATCATCAGTCCGCCGCCGCTGCCGCCCGCCGGCTGCTGCAGTGCAAGGAGCAGGAAATGCGTCACGTGGTTCCCCGTTGGTGATGGCGCCCGAGCCAGGCTTCGCTCCAGCTCGTGAACGTGCCATCAAGAATGTGAGCCCGTGCCTGTTCCGCGAGCCGGATCAGGAAGCGGATGTTGTGCAGCGACACCAGCCGGAGCCCCAGGATCTCACGCCCGACGAACAGGTGCCGCAGGTACGCCCGCGAGACGGTGCGGCAGGTCTCGCAATCGCATTCGGCGTCGAGTGGGGCGTCACTGAGCCGGTTGGCCGCGGCCCGCACGTTGACCCGCCCCGAGGAGGTCCAGGCGGTGCCGTGGCGTCCATTGCGCGTGGCGGCCACGCAGTCGAACAGGTCCACCCCGCGCGCAATCCCCTCGATGAGATCCGCGGGAAAGCCGACACCCATAAGATAACGGGGCGTGCTTTGCGGCAGCGATGGCTCCAGCTCCTCCAGGACACGCCGCATCACCGGCTTGGGCTCGCCAACCGAGAGCCCCCCGATGGCGATCCCCGTCCAGTCGCCCGAGGCGAGAATGCCCTGTAGTGAGGCGGCCCGAAGGTCCGCGTGGGTTCCCCCCTGGACTATGGGCCAGAGCGTCTGGCGGGGCCCGCCGTCCTGCGCCGCGAGCTGGGCATGGCGCGCCGCGCCACGCGCCAGCCAGCGCAGGCTGCGCTCCATCCCTTCCCGCGCGAGCGCATGATCGGCCTGGCCCGGCACCACATGATCAAACTGCATCGCGATATCGGCGCCGAGAGCCCACTGGATTTCCATGGAACGTTCCGGCGTGATGGTGCGGTAGGAGCCGTCCACATGACTCTGGAACGCGACCCCTTCTTCCGAGATGGTCCGGAGCGTCTCCAGCGAGAACACCTGGAAGCCGCCCGAGTCGGTGAGCATCGGGCCATTCCAGTGGGTAAAGCGCTGCAGCCCGCCCAGGGCCGCAATGACGTCCTCGCCCGGCCGGAGGTGCAGGTGATAGGTGTTGCCAAGGATGATCTCGGCGCCTGCCGCCCGGACTTCATCGGGATGCAGACCGCGCACGGTGCCATGGGTGCCCACCGGCATGAACGCCGGTGTGTGAACGGTGCCATGCGGCAGCGTGAGCGTTCCCGCGCGCGCTGCGTCGTCCGAGCGCTCCAGGGTGAAGTCGAATGCGCTCACAGGATCAGCATCGCGTCGCCGTACGAATAGAAGCGATAGCGCTGGCTCACCGCGTGCTCATATGCAGCCATCATCAGCTCGTAACCTGCGAACGCGGCCACCAGCATGAGCAGGGTCGAGCGTGGCAGGTGGAAGTTGGTGAGCAGGCGATCGACCGCACGAAAGCGGTAGCCGGGCGTGATGAGGAGCCGGGTGGCGCCATGACCCGCGCGCAGCAGGCCATGTTCGTCGGCGGCACTCTCCACAGCCCGCACCACCGTGGTCCCCACGGCCCATACGTTGGCACCGCGATCGTGCGCGGCGTTGATCTCCTCCACCGCCTGGGCCGGAACATCGTACTGCTCCTCGTGCATCGGATGCTCCGATGGATCTTCGGTTTCCACCGGCTTGAAGGTTCCCGGCCCGACCTCGAGATCGAGACGGCTGAGCGTTACGCCGCGCTGCGCCAGTGTCGCCAGGTTGTCCTCCGTGAAATGGAGACCCGCCGTCGGGGCGGCAACGCTCCCCTCGCGCTCGGCATACACCGTCTGGTAACGCTCTTCGTCGCCGGACTCGGGATCACGCGTGATATAGGGCGGCAGCGGCAGCCGGCCGAAGCGATTGATGGCCGCTTCGGCGTCCACGCCCCTGAAGCGAACCTGGCGCAGGCCATCATCGAGCACCGTCACCGTCTCGATCCACGCCGCCGGCCCGATATCGATCCGCTTTCCCGGCTTGAGCGCGCTGCCCGGGCGTCCCATCACAATCCAGGTGTCGTCCTGGCCGGGATGGAGCAGCAGCACTTCGGCGGGTGCACCCGAAGGCCGCGTGCCGAGGAAGCGCGCGTGCCGCACGCGCGTGGTGTTGAGGGCCAGCACGTCGCCAGCGGGGATCAGATCCAGCAGGGCGGGGAAGTCGGTATCGGTGAGCGAGCCATCGGCACGCCGCACGACCAGCAGCCGGCTGGTGCCGCGTCGCTCGACCGGATGTTGCGCAATCAGCTCGGCGGGTAGTGCGTAATCGAAGTCGGACGTGCGGAGGCCGGCGCCCTGCCGGTCAGCCATCAGCCGAACGGTCCGGTGGCGTGAGACCGAGGCGGGCGTAGGCGTTGGCGGTGGCAACCCGGCCCCGCTGGGTCCGTTCCAGGAATCCCTGCTGGATGAGGAACGGCTCGTAGACATCCTGCAGCGTGCCCGCGTCTTCGCCGACGGCCACGGCGATGGTGCCCAGTCCCACCGGCCCGCCACCGAATTTCTCGATGATGGTGGAGAGGATCCGCGCGTCCATGTCGTCGAGGCCGAATTCATCCACGTTGAGGCGCGCGAGCGCTTCCCGCGCCACCGGCACCGTGATCCGGCCCTGGGCTCGCACCTGGGCGTAATCGCGCACCCGGCGCAGCAGCCGGTTGGCGACGCGCGGCGTGCCGCGACTCCGCCGCGCGATCTCGACGGCGCCTTCGGCGTCGGTGGGGACGCCGAGGATGGACGCGCTCCGCGCGACGATCGTGGCCAGGTCTTCCGCCGGATAGAATGCCAGTCGTTCCACCAGTCCGAAGCGCGCCCGCATCGGCGG
>DAIMFY010000249.1:0-3763 GCA_036724295.1 Gemmatimonadales bacterium
GTGATGGCGCCGCGCGCGCCGTAGATCCAGTCCAGCTCGCCGCCCCAGACGATGTACAGGTCCTTCCAGACGATCATGTACTTGTAGCCGGGGAGGATCTCCTCGCCCACCTCGCCGAGCTGGTCATACACCCGCTCATCCTGCGGCCGGTACGCGTCCTGACGCGCGCCGGGGCCGCGCAGGATCATGCCGCCGTTGTTGTGGTAGCTCTGCGCGCCGGCAATGTTGGGATGCGCGGTGATGAAATCCACCACCGCGCGCGTCTCCGGCAGCGAGAGCGGATATGCATCCGACCCGCCCTGCACATAGCTCGGCTGCCAGCGCCAGGGCCAGTTGCGATTGGGGTCGTAATAGCCCTCGCCGTCTTCATTCACCCGTCCGTCGCCGTCGTTGTCGATCCCCTCGTTGCCCAGGATGTCCCACTCGCCCTTCTGGCCGGGAAGCGCGCGGATCATCAGGCGTGGATCCTCGGGCGACGTGACCCACTGCCCGTTGGGATTCCGCCGGCGCATCATGGTGACAAATCCGTCACCGTCGAGGTCGTCGAAGCCGTCCTCGTTGACCAGCCCGTCACCATCGTTGTCGCGCTCGCCCAGGCCACTGCGCGGCGAATGCGGCGTGTTCGGTTCATTGAGGAAGTTGTCCCGCCCATCGGGGTTGATCGACGGCACGATGTAAAAGGTGCGGTTGGCCAGCATCGAGTCCACTTCCGGCACCTGACCCGCCATCTCGCAGAGGTACCACGCCGTGTAGAGCGCGATCTCCGAGCCCTGCACCTCGTTCGAGTGGATGTTGCCGTCGATGTACATCGCCGGTTTCCTGTCCGGATCACCGACTTTGAAGTTGCTCACGGTAATCAGCCAGAGATCCTTCCCCTTGATGCTCTTGCCGATCGAGCTGACTCGGCAGAGGTCCGGATGGGCGGCCTGCAGCTTCTTCGCCAGCGCGCCGAGCCCTGCGTTGTCGTAGTAGCGGTCCCAGGCAATCTGCACCTTGGGATTCTGTGGCGCGCCGACGGCGGCAAGATTCTTCTCCTGCGCGGCGAGCGACGAGACGGCACCGACTGCGAGCGCCGAGAGGATGAGCGAGTGACGGATGAGACGCATCGGGCCGCTCCTCAGCGCAGGGTGAAGGTGAGTGATGCATGGCCGGCGGCGGGACTTTCCGCCGTCACGCTCATGTGATCACCGGACGAGCCACGGACTACCCAGGTAAGCTCGACACCGGTGCCACTGCCGCTGATCGGGTCGAGCAGCTGATAGCGTCGGCCGCTCACGAGGTCGTGTCCCTTTCCTGCGTCGAGCACCACACGCACTGGGCGCGGCATCCGCACCATGTCGCCCACCTTGGAGCTGGTGGGCAGGTAGCCGTCGTTGGCCACTTCCACCGTGATGCGGAAGAGGCCGGGGCCCAGCGATTCGGTCTTGAGCTTCCGGAGCGAGATACTGGGCAGCATGCCGCCAAGCGCCGTGACGAACGCGGTCTGTTCGGTGGAAAGCGAATCCAGCATCGCGGATGGTGGGTTCACCAGCGCAAATGGCCTGATGCCGCCAATCTCGACATCCTGGTCGGGAAAATCGGGATGCTTGAACGTGGCCCAGTCGAGCACGGCACCCGGTTCGTTGGCGCGGAGCCATTTGATGGCGTTCCGGTCCGCGGCGGCGGAATCGGCGCCGGATTTGGCATCGCGTTGCAGGGGCGCACCGCGGTGCGTCCCTACGGCCGTCGAATCGCCATGCGCCGAATCCGCCGGCGCACCCGCCTTCACGTCGGGCACCCACCACGGGCGCGCGCCGAACGACCACCGCCCCATGTCGAAGTAGCCCCACGAGACCGGGTCGCCCTCGAGCGAGGCGGACGCCGGACCCTTCTCCTGGTGCGTGATGTCGCGATACCGCTTGGCGACCTCGGCAAACCAGGGCTCGTCTTCCTTGAGGATGGCCTTGAGCGGGCCGCCTGCGGAGGTGCCGGGGCGGGTGCCCTCGGTGGGAAGCGCCTTCCCTTCCCACGCCTTGAGCAGGTTGTCCTGCGGGCCCAGCGTGTAGATGACCGCGATGCCGGGGTGGTCCACGATGAACTGCGCGATGGCCCGGCTTTCCGCTTCGGCCATCATGCCGGCGCCAGTGGCCTCGCCAAACTGGGAAAATTCATAGGGGAAACTGCGGCCGATATCCACGCCACCCGGCGGATCTTCCTGCCACTTTTCGTCGCCGTCGTTGTCGCGGCCTTCGAGGTAAACACGGTACGCGCCCACCTCGCCCTTGGCGATGTCAGCTTTCCGCATGAGCGCGGGCTCGGCTGAGTCGGCGATCCAATCGCCGGCGGGATCCTTGATTCGCATCATGGCAATGATCCCGTCGCCGTTGAGGTCCTCGGGCCCATCCTCATCCACGGCGGCGTCACGATCGTCATCCCACTTGCTCGCGTTCCGCACCCGCTCCATGAGTGGATTCTGGAAGAACGCTTCCGCGGCGTCGGGATTGGCGCGTGGAATCACATAGATGGTGGCGCGATCGAGGAGCGCGGTGATGGCGGAATCCTTGCCGTATCCAGAACCCAGTTTCTGCACTACGCCGAGCGCGATCTCGCTACCCACGACCTGGGGACCCCATGCGTTGGCGATCAGCAGCACCGCCGGCCGGCTGTCCACGCCCTCACCGGCGCCGAGGCGGACGGCCGTGAGCGGCAACCCGCCGGCGGAGGTGCCGATGTTCGACACCTGGACAGCACTGCCACTCACGGCCTTGAACGCCGACGTGAGCGCCGACGAGGAGTGGTAGCCGTCGGATGGACGCTGGGCGGCAAGGGACGCGGCCGCGAGCAGACAGCATCCGGCCGCGAGGAACGGAACCCTGGGAGAGCGCATGTCGTGGGAGCCTGGATAAGAGTACGCCCCGCCCGGGGGGTGGCGGGGCGCGTGACCGCTCAAAGTGCGGCCAAACGGCACCAAGCGCAAGCGCTACTGGCCGGTCTTGTGGTGATGTTCCTTGTGGTGCTTCATGACGGTTCGCGCCGCTACCTCCTCGGCGCGGCCGCCATACCGCCCGCTCTTCTGGGCGCTTTCCTTTATATCCTCGTACATCCGCTGCTCCTTCTTGCCGACGCCGCGGAGATGTTTCTTGGCTGGCATGATGTTTCTCCTGGGGAAGACTCCGAGGTTCGAGTGATGCCGCGTCCAGCAGGACGAGGCAGTGGGAAAAGAGAACGGCCCCGGCCGGAGCCAGGGCCGTTCCCGGAGGCGACGCGCGCTCAGTCCTGCACGACGATCAGGTACTTCGATGAACCCCAGAACTTGTCGGGATCCGCGATGTGGAGTGCATCGCCCTTCACCTTGTTGCCGTCCTTCACCTCATTGGAGAGATAGGACGCGTTCTGCCGGGAGATGATCTTGTAGGTCTTGGTCGAATCCGGCAGCGCGATGACCGAGTCGTTGATTCGGTGGATCACGGTAAAGGCCGAGATGTTGGGATCCCGCGCCGGCAGCAGCTTGGTGCCGCCGAAGATCAGGAACTTGCTCCCTTCCTTGACCGCGACACCCTCGTCACGGAGCGCCTTCTCGGTGCCGACCGCGAAGTACACCGTGTTCATGGTGTCCACCAGCGCCTGCTTCTCGCTCTCGACCACCGCCTTCTGCGCCGTCACCGTATCGAGATTGGTGGCGAGCGTGGTGATCTGGGTCTTCTGGCTGTCGATGATGGCCAGGTACTCGGTCTGCTGCTGCTGGATCTGGGTCTTCATCTCCTCGATGTTCTTCTGGTACTGG
>DAIMFY010000250.1:0-3740 GCA_036724295.1 Gemmatimonadales bacterium
CACGCGGGATTCTCTTCGACTTCAACGGTGTGATCGCGCATGATGAGGCCCTGCATTTCGAGGCCCTGAGCGCCACGCTCGCCGCGCATGGCATTTCGCTCACGCGCGAGCAGTATTACGCCGACTTCCTGGGGCTGAACGACCGGGAGTGCTTCCGCCGCAGCTTCGAGGCGGCCGGCCGCGCTCCGGACAAGTTCACGCTGCAGCACGCCGTGGAGCAGAAGGCCGACATCTACGAGGACAAGGCCCGCGCGCGGCTGGAGCTCGTGGCCGGGGTGCGCGATTTCATCGAGGCCGCATCGGCCGCCCGCATGGTCCTTGGCGTCGCCTCGAGCGCGCTCAAGCGCGAGGTGGAATTCGTCCTGCAGATGAAGTCGCTGCGGGAATATTTCGAGACCATCGTCTCGGCCGAGGAAGTGGAGCGGTGCAAGCCCGACCCGCAGACCTTCGAGCGCGCCCGCCAGCGGTTGCGGCTCGCCCGGGAGGAGTGCGTCGTGATCGAGGATTCCCTGCCCGGCATCGAGGCGGCCCGGGCGGGTGGGTTCCGCTGCCTCGCCATCGCCTCCTCATTGCCGGCGGAGGCGCTGGCCGGCGCCGACATGGTCTGGAATGACTTCAGTGGAAAGCTCCCCGCCGACCTCCCATGGTCCGATGCCTGAGCATCGCGTCTCGCTGACCCGCGACGAGCTCTCCGATGTGCGCCTCGGCGCGCTCGCGGTGGTGGCCGACGCGGCGGTGTTCTCCGTCTCCGGCCCCGGCGCGGTCACCTGCCTGCAGGGCCTGCTCACCAACGACGTGGAGCGCCCCGGCGACGACAGCCTGGTCTATGGCGCGGTGCTCACGCCCAAGGGGATGATCGTCGCCGACATGTGGGTGCTGCGCACGCCGCAGGAGCTCACCCTCGTGGCCGACCCCGCGGCGCAGGCGCCGCTCGCCGAGATCTTCCAGCGTTCGCTGCCGCCTCGACTGGCGCGGGTGAGCGACCAGGGCAGCGAGATGAAGGTGCTCTGGCTGGTGGGACGCGGCGCGTTCGAGGCGCTGGTCAAGGCGGGGCTCGGGCCCTTGCCGTCGGCGGCAGGACGGGTCACGGTGATCGACACGGTGCGGGGACGGCTGCTGGTGGCGCTGGGCCACGACACGACGCCCTTCGCCGCGTTCCTGGTGGGACGCGACGCTGCCATCGCCCTTGCCCTCGATGTATTGTCCGGCGTGCACGTCTCGTCGCACGAGCCCCGGCTGCTCGAAGCGGCGCGCGTCCTGGCCGGCTGGCCCCAGCTGGGCAGTGAGATCGGCGAACGCACCCTGCCGCAGGAAGTGCGCTTCGACGACATCGGCGGCGTGTCGTACACCAAGGGGTGCTACACCGGGCAGGAAACCGTGGCGCGGGTGCACTTCCGCGGGCACGTGAACCGGGAGCTGCGCGGCCTGCGGTGGGACCACCCGTCGGAGCCCGGCGACCTCGACGTGATGAAGGACGGCAAGTCGGTGGGCCGGATCAGCTCGATCCTCTTGCTTGACGACCGGGCGCTGGCGCTCGCCTCACTGCGACGGGAAACCGCCATCGGCGACACCGTGGATGCGGGCGGCCGGCTGGCCACTGTCGTCGCGCTGCCGTTCGGGCCGGATGATGTGGATGGTTAAGTCACGAAAGAACGAAAAGCACGAAAACACGAAAGGTCGTCGGTCGTCGGCTCTCAGTCGTCGAGGGCAACGCCACTTTCAGAAAGAACGAACTCACGTGCTTTTGACGACCGATGACTGACGACCAATTTCGCGCTTTCGTGAACACACCAAGGGCCCCGAACGCATCCGGAGCCCATGGTGACAGTGCAGATCCAGCGACCTGACTTACATCTGGGTCGTGTCGCGGGCCATGGCGGTGTCAGCCGGCATGGCGGCGGAATCACTCATCATATGGGTGGTGTCGGTCATCATCGCCGCGGTATCCATCGCGCTGTTATCGGCTGGCGGGGTCTGATCCTTCGGCGCGCACGCCGCCACCGCCACGAGCACTGCTGCAAGTACGAGCTTCCGCATCTGTCGCTCCTCAGAGTATAGGTCCCAGCCGGCCTGTCTCCTGCACTGTCGCAAGGCGTGACGGCGCAACAAGTTAAGGCCGCGTTGCAGATTGTCAAGTTTCAGCGCATTCCATCCAACCGCTTATCGAGCTGTAACTGCATATGAATACATCATTTAGCACCGAGTCCCAAAATCTTCCCCGCACCCTTGCCGCCCTGAGGCAGAGCCCCTGGGGCCGGGCGCCGCTCCGGGGCCGCAGCGTGCGCTCCGAGTTGCGGCACAACCTGCTCGGGCGCCTCGCCGACGGTGGGCCGCTCTTTCCCGGCATCATCGGCTACGAGGACACGATCGAGCCGCAGATCGTGAACGCCATTCTGTCACGCCACCACTTCATCCTGCTCGGGCTGCGCGGCCAGGCCAAGAGCAGGCTGTTGCGCGGCGTGAGCGGATTCCTGGATGAGTGGATGCCGGTGGTGGCGGGCAGCGAGGTGAACGACGATCCCTTTGCGCCGATTTCCAAGTATGCCCGCGAGCGGCTGGCCGAGTGCGGTGATGCGACCGCGATCGACTGGGTCCATCGCGACAGCCGTTACGTCGAGAAGCTGGCCACGCCCGACGTGACCATCGCCGACCTGATCGGCGACCTCGACCCGATCAAGGCAGCGCGCGGCGGGCACCTGCTCTCGGACGAGCTCACCATGCACTTCGGGCTCCTGCCCCGCGCCAACCGCGGGATCTTTGCCATCAACGAGCTACCCGACCTCAGCAGCAAGGTCCAGGTGGGGCTGTTCAACGTGATGCAGGAGGGCGACATCCAGATCAAGGGGTACCCGGTCCGGCTGCCGCTCGACGTCCTGCTGGTCTTCACCGCCAATCCCGAAGATTACACCGCGCGCGGCAAGATCATCACCCCGCTCAAGGACCGGGTCGGTTCGGAGATCATCACCCACTACCCCCGCACCGTGGAGCTGGGCATGGCCATCACGGCCCAGGAGGCGTGGACCGACCGCGCCACGGTGGAGGTGGACGTGCCGTCGTTCATCCTCGAGCTGGTGGAGCGGGTGGCGTTCGAGGGACGTGAGGACGCCCGGGTGGACCGGAAGTCGGGCGTGAGCCAGCGGCTCCCCATCACGGTGCTGGAGAACGCCGTCTCCGGCGCCGAGCGGCGCGCCATGCTTGCTGGCGGCAGCCGCGCGGTGCCGCGGGTGAGCGACGTGCATGGCGCCGTTTCCTCCATCACCGGCAAGCTGGAGCTGGAGTACGAGGGCGAGCTGCAGGGCGCCGAGACGGTGGCGCGCGAGCTCATCCGGAAGGCGGCCGGGACCCTGCTGGACGAGCGCGCGGACGACATCTCCTTTGACGAGGTCGTGCAGTGGTTCGACGGCGGGGGCGTGCTCAAGTTTTCGCCCGACGAACCGGCCGACGTCTGCCTCGCGGGCTTTTCGCGGGTTGATGGATTGGTGGAGGCTGCGGTCGCCGCCGACCTCGCCACCCGTGACGACGCAGAACGGATGGTGGCCGCCTGCGAGCTGATCCTGGAAGGCCTCGCAGCCTGGCGTCGTATTTCGCGGAGCGATGAGATGGGGTGGACCAGAGCAAGACGGGCATGACGGGCAGGACGGGCAGGACGGGCAGGGCGGGCAGGGCGGGCAGGACGGGCGGGTTCCCGAAGATCGGCATTCCCGCACAAGAGGAAATCCATGAGGACTCGTGCGGGGTAA
>DAIMFY010000251.1:0-3737 GCA_036724295.1 Gemmatimonadales bacterium
AGCCCGCTCAGATGACCATGCCGCCGTCCACCACCAGCACCTGCCCGGTGATGTACGCTGCCAGCGCCGACGCCAGAAACAATACCGTGCCCGCCACGTCATCCGGGGTGCCGAGCCGGCCCAGCGCAATGCTGTCTAATAACGCCCTCCGCGCCTCATCGGGCAAGGCATCGGTCATGTCGGTGGCGATATAGCCCGGCGCCACGCAATTGGCGGTGATGCCGCGGCTGGCGTACTCCCGGGCCACCGACTTGGTGAACCCGACCAGGCCGGCCTTGCTCGCCGCGTAGTTGGCCTGTCCCTTGTTGCCCGAAATCCCGACAATGCTGGTGATGTTGATGATGCGGCCATGACGCCGCTTCATCATGGGCTTGATGCATGCCCGGGTGGTGAGGAAGGCGCCCTTGAGGTTGGCGTCCAGCACCGTGTCCCAGTCTTCCTCGGCCAGCCGCAGCAGGATATTGTCGCGGGTGACACCGGCGTTGTTCACGAGGATGTCGATCGCGCCAAGTCCGGCTTCCGCCTGCTGCACGGCCTGCTCCACCTGGGCACTGTCTGCCACGTCGCACGCGAGGGCGAGGGTTCCGTCGCCGATCTCGACCGCTGCGGCCTGGGCGCGCGCCAGGTCTCGTGCCGCGATTGCCACGCGCGCACCCGCGCCGTGCAGCGTCCTGGCGATGGCCAATCCAATGCCCCGGCTGCCACCTGTGACCAGCGCGCCCTGCCCGCTCAAGTCGATCAAGGAGGTCATAAGTCTCAAGTCATGAGTTGTACGTCATGACGCATGCGTCGGACGTCACGCGCCGCTCGTCAGGCGAGCGACGTCGTCTGGCGTGCCGAGGGTCACCGTCTCGCTTCCCGGCGCGATGCGGCGCACGAGTCCTGACAGCACTGCCCCGGGGCCTGCTTCCACAAATCGTGCGCCCGGTACTTCACGCGCCAGCGTCTCCACGCTGGCAACCCAGCGCACGGGAGCGGTCAGCTGCTCCACGAGGCGCGCGCGCGCCTCGGTGGCGGTGCGTACCGGAGTGGCTGTGGCGTTAGCCACTACCGGAAAATGCGGGTCCGCGAAGCGGGTCGCCTCCAGCGCTGCCGCGAGGCCTGGCACTGCCGGCTCCATCAACGGCGAGTGAAACGCACCGCTCACCTTGAGCGGGATGACGCGCTTGGCACCCATTTCCTTGCAGCGCGCGCCGGCCCGCTCAACCGCTTCGGGATCACCCGAGATGACGGTCTGGTCCGGGGCATTCTGGTTGGCTGCCACGGCAATGCCTGACGCACTCGACGCCTCGCTGCACGCCGTCGCCACTTCGGCTGTGGCGAGCCCAAGTACAGCTGCCATGGCGCCGGGCCGGGCCTGCCCCGCCTCAAACATCAGCTCGCCGCGGCGGCGGACCAGACGCGCGGCATCCTCGACGGTCAGCGAACCGGCGGCCACATAGGCGGAGTATTCGCCGAGACTGTGCCCTGCCGCCATCGCCACCGGCTGAACAGCGTCGCCCACTGCGGCCAGTGCCGCGACCGAATGCGTCAGGATGGCCGGCTGTGCGTTGTGGGTGAGCGTGAGTTCCTCTTCCGGCCCCTCCCACATCAGCCGGCTGAGCGGTGTCTCCAGGGCGGCATCGACGCGCTCGAAGACCTGCCGGGCGGCAGGATACTGCTCCGCCAGTTCCCGTCCCATGCCGACCTTCTGGGACCCCTGGCCGGGACAGACGAGCACGTTCACCAGCGGATGACCGAGCTGGCCCAGGTAAAGCCGGCGCCGAAGGCCACGAGCAGCACGACCGACCCGGGACCGATGCGGCCCTCCTGCTCGGCCTGGGCCAGGGCCAGCGGGATCGAGGCTGACGACGTGTTGCCGTAGCGCTCGACGTTCACCATCACCTTGTCCATCGGCACCTCGGCGTGCCGGGCCGTGGCCTCGATGATCCGCAAGTTGGCCTGATGGGGCACCAGCAGGTCGATGTCCTCGCCGCGCAGCCCCGCGCGTTGCAGGGCGATGTCGCAGGCATCGGCCATGGCCAGCACCGCCGCCTTGAACACCTCACGGCCCTGCATCTTCATGAACTGGGAGCGTTCCGCCACGACCTCGTTGCTGATGGGATGCAGCGAGCCGCCGCCCGGCCGGCACAGCAGGTCGGCCAGGCGTCCGTCGGACTTGAGGTAGGACGAAAGGATGCCACGCGGCGCCGGGCCATCGGGCGAGGTGCCGCGGAGCACCGCCGCGCCCGCGCCATCGCCGAAGAGCACCGCGGTGCCGCGATCCTGGAAATCGGTGATGGCCGTGAGCTTCTCGGCCCCGAGCACCAGGATCTTCTCGCCCTGGCCGGCGGCGATGAGCCCTTCGGCCATGGAGAGCGCGAAGAGAAATCCGGGGCACGCCGCGTCGATATCGAGCGCGAAGGCATTGGTGGCGCCGATGAGCGCCTGGAGGTCGCAGGCTGTCGCCGGCAGCAGGCGATCGGGCGTGGCGGTGCCGAGCACGATGGCATCGAGGTCCGTGGCCTCGAGGCCCGCCTGCGCGAGTGCATCCGCGGCGGCCCGGGCGGAGAGCCCGGCGACGGTATCCTCGGGACCGGCGAAACGCCGTTCCCGGATGCCGGTCCGGTCCACGATCCACTGGTCCGAGGTGTCCAGCCGCTCCTCGAACCAGCTGTTGGGCACCACGCGCTCGGGCACGGCGACACCGAGCCCGGCAATCCGGGCAAAGGGCCGGCGCGGTCCGTTCACGCGCTGGCCACCGTGGCGCGCTGCGCGAGTTCCTGGCGAACCCGTTCGCTCAGGTCGGCCCGCACCGCCTGCATGGCGACGCGAAGTGCATTCTTGATGGCGTTGGGTCCCGACGCGCCATGGGAAATGATGGACACGCCCTTGATACCGAGGAGCGGAGCGCCGCCGTATTCGGCGTAATCCAGCGTCCGGAAGACACGGCGCACGTCGTCACGCTCGAGGATGTCCGGCGCCTGGCGCTTGACGATGCGCACGATCAGCCGGGCCACCGACTCGTAGAACTTGAGCACGATATTGCCGACGAACCCATCACAGACCACGATGTCCACGGGCCCGTGCCGTTCGTGGCCCGCGAGAATGTCACGGCCCTCGATGTTGCCGATGTAGCGGATGCCGGGCATGGCCCGCAGCAGCCGGTTGGCCTCCCGCACGACCGCGTTTCCCTTTTCCTCTTCCTCGCCCACGTTGAGCAAGCCGATGGCGGGATCGGGACGGCCGAAGATTTCGCGGACGTAGACCGTACCGAGGAGGGCAAAGCCGGCAAGCTCGCGCGCGCTGCAGTCGACGTTGGCGCCGCCATCGAGCAGGATGACCGGCTGGTCGGCGGTGGGAAAGAGCGTTGCGACGCTGGCGCGCTCGACGCCGTCATGCAGTCCCAGCAGGATGGTGGAGGCGGCGAGCACCGCGCCGGTATTGCCGGCCGACACAAAGGCGTCGGACTCACGCCGCTTCTGCAGGGTGAGCCCGACGACGATCGAGGAATCGCGCTTGGCGCGCACGGCGGCAAGCGGCTTCTCGTCCATCCCGATGACTTCGCTGGCCGGCGTCAGGACGAGGCGCGCGCCAGCGGCGGCGCCGCGATCGCCGAGGACATCGCGCATCGTGTCCAGCCGGCCCACCAGCTGGACCTGAAGGTCTGGATACGCCTCGACTGCCAGCAACGCTCCGTCAATTTCCGCATGTGGAGCGTTGTCGCCCCCCATCGCGTCCAGCGCGACGCGGATCAC
>DAIMFY010000252.1:0-3722 GCA_036724295.1 Gemmatimonadales bacterium
GTGATGAACGGATGGATCCGGGCGTAGCGGCGATAGACCCAGGGCCGGATCAGGTTGTCCACGCCGCCGACCCCGAAGATCCCCCAGATCGTGAGCAGGATGGCCGCGACCAGCCGTCCCTGCAGGTAAAGCACCACCACTGCCGGCACCCAGATGAGGCCGCTGCCCACAACTGGCAGGATGGCGAACAGTGTCGTCATCACTCCCCAGAACAGCGGATTCGCCAACCCGGCCAGCTTGAACGCCACTCCCAGCAGGGCACCCTGCACCGCCGCCGTGAGGAAGGTCCCGATCAGGGTGGAGATCGTGACATCCTTGAAGCGCTTGCGCAGCGAATCGGCATTCTCGGCGCTGAACGGTACAAAGGGCCGGATACGGGCCCAGGAGCGCTCGGGCGACCGCAGCAGGTAGTAAAAACCGAAGAAGGCGATGGTGAGCTGCAGCGTGAGCCGGGTAGCCGAGCCCAGGATGGCAAGCGCCGTGGGACCGGCGTGGCTGAGCAGCTGCGAACCGACGTTGCGGAATTGCTGGCTGAGCTGCTCACCCAGGTCGTAGGAGCCGATGCGGATGCTGGTCAGGCGGTCGAGCAGCGGGCTGTTCACCACACTGCGGAGCATTTCCGGCCCCTGCGTGGCCACTAGTGAGACGATGGAAGCCACCGGGCCGGCGATGACCAGCAGTGCCACGATGATGATGAGCCAGGTGGCCACCGACGGCGGCAGCCGCCGTGTCAGCAGCCGGTACAGCGGAGCGAACGTCACGTAGAGCACCGGCGCGCCGATCAGCCCTACGGCGAAAGGCCAGAGCGCGATGGCGAGCGCCACGCCCAGGATCGCAATCAGGCCCGCGGCCCGCTGCTTGTCGGTGTCGAAGAACGCCATGAGGCATGAGTGTAGGCGGAGTCGGGTTCAGGGGCTAGGGGTGATGGCATGAGGCGTGGGGCATGAGGCTTGGGGCTTGAGGGCTTATGCCCCACGCCCCACGCCCCATGCCCCAAGCCCCAAGCCCCAAGCCCTAAACCCTGATTCAAACCCTGACACCGCCAACCGGCATCCAACTATCGTGCACGCCCTTGCCGCCCGTCTCGCATTCGCCGCTCCAGGCGCCCAGCCCGCAGCCGTGGCCGACTTGCCACTGCGGCGGGCCCAGGCCGGCGATCACGACGCGTTCGCGCTGCTATATCGGGCGCACGTGGCGCGCGTCTACGGGCTCTGCCTCCGGCTCGAGGGCGACAGCGTGCGGGCCGGCGAACTGACCCAGGACGTCTTCGTGCGCGCGTGGGAGCGGCTTCGGTCCTTTCGCGGCGAGAGCAGCTTTGGTACCTGGCTGCACCGGCTCGCCGTGAATGTGGTGCTGAGCGACCGGCGCTCCGCCTTTCGTCGCGCCCGGCGCGTCCTCAGTACCGATGTGCCGGAGCGCTATGAACGGGCGGACTTCCTTGAACCGCTGGGCGCGATGGACCTCGACGCGGCCATCGCGCGCCTTCCCGCCGGGGCACGCACCATTTTCGTGCTGCACGATGTTGAGGGCTACACCCACCATGAAATCGCGACGCACGCCGGCATTGCGGTTGGTACGTCCAAGGCGCAGCTCTTCCGGGCGCGCCGGCTTCTGAGGGAGATGCTGAGCGCATGAACTGTGATAGCTGCAGGGATCTTCTCGTCGCTCGCGCCGGAGGGCGGCTTTCTCCCGCGGAGCGTGCTGAAGTTGAAGAGCACGCCCGCGACTGCGATGCCTGCCGGGCTGATTTCGAGGCCGCCGAGGCGCTGGCGTCTCCCCTGGCCGCGCTCGAGCGTGCCATCGAGCCACCCACCAACCTGTGGCCCGGCGTCGCGCGCCGCATCCGGCCGGCACCCTGGCGGCGTCGCGCCATCGCCGTTGCTGCTGTCCTGCTCCTCATGGCGGGATCATCGGCGCTGACCGCCGTGCTCCTTGAGCGAAGGACTGCGTCGCCGACCACGGGCACTGGCCAGGCCGTCGCCGAGGTCATCGAGGCGCAGTATGCGCCACGGGTCGAGGCACTGACTGCCCTGCTCGCGCGTGAGCGTGCCGCGCTGGACCCGGCGACGGTGGCCACCATCGAGCGCAACCTTGCCGTGATCGACCGCGCCATCACCGAATCGCGGGAGGCGCTTGCCAGGGATCCCTCCGACCCCGACCTGCGCGCGCTCTTCCGCACCAGCCAGGCACAGCGAGTCGCCCTGCTCGAGCAGGCAACCCGAATCGCGCGGGAGCTCTGAGATGCGTGTCCGCTGGATGGCATTCGCCGCCATGATCGGCGCGACACCACTCGCGGCACAGGAAACCGTCACCCGTGTCGTGCCGGCCGATCCCGATGTGTCCATCCGGATCTTCAACCTGGCCGGCAGCACGCACATCAGCGGCTGGGATGGCGATAGCGTGCGAGTTCGCGCCACGGTCCCGAGAGGAGCGGGTCGCTTCTTCATCGGCGGAGCACATGCGGGGATCAAGCTGGGCGTCGAGTCGGAAGAACGGCTGGATGCACCGGGCGCCCAGCTGGAGATCCAGGTGCCTCGGCGGGCACGAGTATGGGTGAAGGCGGCCTCAGCACGGATCACGGTGGAAGGCGTCACCGGCGAGCTCGACCTGGCAAGTGTGAGCGGCGACATCCAGGTGTCGGGTGCGCCGCGCGTCGTCACGGCCGAATCCATGGACGGCACTATCGACGTGCAGGGTGATGCCGCCATCACCCGCGCCAAGACCGCTGATGGCCCGATCCGTCTCAGCGGACCCGGCGGTGACCTGACCGTATCCAGCGTGAGTGGCGCCATCCAGCTCCGGGCATCACGCGACGTCATCTCCGCCCGCATCGAGAGCGTCACGGGCCGGGTCACCTTTGAAGGCCCGGTGAGCGAAGAAGGCAACCTCGACATCCAGACGCACGAGGCACCCATCACGCTGGCGCTGCCTGGCAACCAGGGCGCGACGCTCGACATCGCGGCCTTCAGCGGCAAGGTGGTGAATGGATTTCCGGATGCACGGCGCGCGACGGCTGCTGGACAGCCGGTGCGCTACACGTTGCGTGGCGGCGGCGCGCACATCACGGTGCGGTCCCTCAAGGGCGGGGTGACCATCCGCCGGCTCGAGCGGCAGGCAGGTTCAAACGCTCCGTGAGCGAGCGGCGTCGAAGGGGCATGTCAACCCGTTCGCGTCCCCTCACTGGAGCACACCATGTCACGCACATCCTGCACGGCCCTGCTGGCCACGCTGATGCTCGCCCTGCTCACCACGACGGCGTCTGCCAAGCCACCCTGGGTTTCGATCGAACTCCCCGTAAATCCGATGAACCGGAGCATGCACGGGGCCTACCTCCTGGTCCACAGCTATCACGTAAACGAGATGGCGGCCATTCCGCTCACCGGCACCGCGACTGGCGTCGTGAACGGCAAGCGTCAGGTCATTACGCTCGCCTTTGACCCGACCGATGTCACCGGCGTCTCCGCGCTCCACCGGTCCTGGCCGGCCGAGGGGTCATGGGTGCTCGCCATCAATGCCGGCGGCGACACCGGACCTACCGCTCTCGTAAGCATCACGAACGGCGTGGTCCAGAAGGTGAGCGTACCGACTCAGACAAAGGATGGATTCACCACGGGCCGGAAGGTCACGCAGAGCGATGTCGACCAGGCACTGAAGGCGCTGGCAGTGAGCGATGCACAGGCGCCCGCTGACGGCAGGAATGCCGCGCTCGCCCTGGCGCTGGC
>DAIMFY010000253.1:0-3706 GCA_036724295.1 Gemmatimonadales bacterium
CGATAAAATTCTCGAGCAGGCGGGCGAAGTCGTCCGACTCGGCCCACTTGCCGACCCGCTCCGCCACCGAGGGCGCCACGCCCGTCAGCGCGCTCTCGATGGCGCCGATGAGGTCAGGGCCAAGCTCCTCTCGCAACGGCCCGCGCTCCTTGTCCAGGAGCTTGTTGATCACCCCACCGATGGCGTTGGCAAAGGCCTCCTGCACCTCGGGCGCCGCAAGGCGTGCGGTGAGATCCTCGGGCGTAAGCAGCCGCTCACCCACCGTCTTTCCGATGCTCCTGGCCAGCCGGTCCTTGTTCTTGGGGATCGCACCCTGGAGGCCAAATTTCTTTTCGTAAGGATGAAACAGCATCCAGATGGCGACGGCGTTGGTGATGCCGCCGGAGATGGCGCCGACGCCAATGGTCACGGCGCCGGAAATGAGAAGTTGGGAGTCCATAGGTGATGGAGGATGGGCGGGATGGGCGCGATGGGCAAGATGGGCAAGATGGGCTGGATGGGCAGGTCTTGCATGAACGTCATTGCGAGGCCCGGAGGGCCGAAGCAATCGGGTGGCCTGGATCCGGATGCCGGCGACCCGATTGCTTCGTCAGCGCCTTCGACGCTTCCTCGCAATGACGCCGGGCCAGCTTCGGCCCGTCCATCCCGCCTATTCCAGTCCCTTCCTGAATCTCACCGTCGCCGCCGTCACCAGCAGCACCGTGAACCCGAGCAGGACCAGTGCCTGGGGCCAGAGCGTGGTGAGCCCGACGCCCTTCAGGAGAATGCCGCGCAGTACTTCGAGGAAGTAGGTGAGCGGCATGAGGGCCGCAATCCACTGCGCCACTTTCGGCATTGCATCGATCGGGAACATGAAGCCCGACATCAGGATGTTCGGCAGCATGTAGAAGAAGCCGAGCTGGATGGCCTGCGCCTGGGTCCGGACCATGGTGGACATGAGCATGCCCACGCCGAGGCTCGCGAGAATGAAGGGAAGACTGAGGAGGAGCAGGAGCAGCAGGCTGCCGCGGAAGGGCACGTGGAAGAGCAGGCCCCCGAGCCCCAGGATCACGAAGATCTGTATGTATCCCATCAGGAGGTAGGGCACCATCTTTCCCAGCATGATGCTGCTTTTGCCGATGGGTGTCACCACCAGCTGCTCCAGCGTGCCGCGTTCGCGCTCGCGCACCACCGCCATGCTGGCGATCAGCACCATGGTGAGCGAGAGCAGTACACCGATGATGCCGGGCACGATGAAGACTGCGGTGCGAACAGCAGGGTTGTAGAGCGGCCGGATCGCGATGCTCACGGGCGGAGCCCCCCGCCGGCTCGCGGCCACGATCTTCTGGCTTCGCACCAGTGCGGCCTGGCCGGCCGCCGCGATGGCGCCATTAGCGGCAAGCGGATCTGACGCATCGACCACGAATTGCGCCTCGGCGCCACGCCCACGCACGAGATCCCGGGTGAAGCGGTGCGGGATGACGATGCCGGCGCGTGCGCTGCCCGATGCCAGGTGCTGTTCCAGTTCAGCGCGACTGTGGACTACCCCGGCGAAGTCGAAGGTGCGAGTGTTTACCAGCGCCTGCGCGAGCAGCCGGCTTTCCTGCGTCTGCGCCAGGTCCAGCACCACCAGCTTCTGGTGCCGCACTTCCATCTGGATGGCGTAGCCAAAGAGCACGAGCTGCAAGGCCGGGATGCCCACCATCATGGCCACGGTGAAGCGGTCGCGCCGAAGTTGCGCCACTTCCTTCCAGAGCATGGGCCAGAGGGTCCACCGCTGCAGCCGGGCTCGCAGGCTCACGTGAGCGCGCCCTCGTCCTTTTCCTGCAGCGAGATGAACACATCTTCGATGCTGTTCATTCCAAACTGCTGCTTGATCTCGGCCGGGGTGCCGACTGCAATGAGTTCCCCCCGGGACAGCAGTGCCAGCCGGTCACAGCGCTCGGCTTCGTCCATGTAATGCGTGGTGACAAGCACGGTGAGGCCGGCGCGAGCGCGCTCGGCGATGATGCGCCAGAAATGGCGGCGGGCGGCAGGGTCCACACCCGCGGTGGGTTCGTCGAGGAAGACGAGGTCAGGACGATGAGTCGTGGCGCAGGCGAGCGCGAGGCGTTGTTTCCAGCCGCCCGACAGCGCGCTAGCGAGCTGCTCCGCTCTCGGCGTGAGCCCGAACTCCTCAAGCACCTCCTCGCGACGCTTCTTCCCGCCAGTGCCGATAATGCCGTATAGCTCGCTGTAGAACTTGAGATTCTCTCTCACCGTGAGATCCTCGTACAGCCCGAACCGCTGGGACATGTAGCCGATCCGCCGTCGCACGGCTTCGGGATTGGCGACCACGTCGATGCCGGCCACCATGGCGCTGCCTGATGTAGGTGCGATGAGTCCGGTAAGCATCCGGATAGTAGTGGTCTTGCCGGAGCCGTTGGGTCCCAGCAGGCCGAACACCTCGCCGCGTGGGATGGTGAGATCGAGCCCCGCCACAGCCACGAGCGAGCCGTAGAGCTTGCAGAGCTGCTCGGTCTGAACAGCAACTGCAGAATGATCCGCAGATTTCACAGATTGATGGTCGCTCATGACTGATTCGACCTGCCGACGTCTGCGTATGCCGTGGCTTCGGGGTGCCGCTGCTGCCACGGCGGGATTCCGTTAACACTGTCCGCAGATTTCGCAGATTTCACAGATTGATTGTCGTTCATGGCTGATGAGAATTTGCGGAATCGGCCTGAGCCGCAGCTTTGGGACTGCACTGGTTCCATACCTGGGCTCCGTAACAAGCATCCGCAGATTTCACAGATTGATTTTCGCTCATGGCTGGCCAGAATCTGCGGAATCTGCGGATTTGTCTTCTGTGGACACAGAAACCCAGATCCCCACTGGCAGAGCGGAGTCAAGCGTCAACCGAGCGCCAAACAGCTGGTCAGCCCGTTCATCCGGGGTGAGGGATACGCGCGGCGTGAACTCCGCCTGCGGCTGGATGCTGGATACCCTGGCGCGCACGCCGGTGCCTTCCCAGCCATCGGGCGTCACCAGCACGTGGACGCCAGGCTTCAGCCGGTCCAGCAATCGCTGCGGCACATAGGCACGCACGTAGCGGCGTGACGTGTCGCCGATGATCGCGGCCGGGATCCCTGCAGGGAGCACTTCGCCGGGCTCGGCGGCACGGGTGAGCACCAGACCTGCCACCGGGCTCACCAGCACCAGATCCGCCAGCCGCGAGCCGGTGCCCGCAAGATCGGCCCGGGCCTGAGCCAATTCCGCTTCGGCAGCACGGATCTGTGCCGGACGGGTGCCGGCCTGCAGCAGCCGCAGGGCGTTGCGCGCAGCGTCGCGCCGCTCGGCGGCAACTTGCGCGGCAGCGGCCGCAGCGTCGTAGTCACGCCGGCTGATCACCGTGTCGCGCACCAGTGCACGGGCGCGTTGGAGCTCCGTAGCCGTGCGCGTCGCTTCGGCCTCCGCCGCCTGCAGCTCCGACTGCGCGCGTCCAATCTCCTGGGGCCGAGCCCCGGCCTTGAGGTCACGCACAGCCGCTTCGGCCTGGCTCACACGGGCTTCGCGCGCCGCCACCTGCGCGCCTGCGTCGGCGAGGCCGAGGATCGCGATGGTGTCGCCCGGCGTCACCGCATCCCCTTCGTTTACCAGCATCTGCAGCACGCGGGCGGGTTGCTGCGGCGCGATGTCCACCTGGTCCATCTCCACCGTGCCGCGGATGATGTTTCGATCGTTGCTG
>DAIMFY010000254.1:0-3677 GCA_036724295.1 Gemmatimonadales bacterium
TGCGTGCAAGAGGCGGGCTCCTGTGGTGGGAAGACTCAGGGTTGTCGTCCGAGCTTTCGCTTCAGCTGGGCAAGCTGGGCCTCGACCGCAGCTTCGTGCAGCCTGCGCCGCTCGGCTGCCTGGTCCAGCTCGGCGTCGAGATCAATGCCAGGCCGGCTGCCCCCCGCCGCGGCGATGTCACGCCACGCGCGCTCGATCGAGTCGGGGGTGTCGCTGCTGCGGCCGCGCGCCGCCGCACCGTACTGCGTCATCATCTCGTCAAGCTCGCGTTCGGCGAGCGTCAGCTCGTCACGCTGCACGGCCAGCTTGCGCTCCAGCATTTCACTGCGGGCCTGGTGCCGGGCCGCGAAGCGCTCGGCCACGTCCACCGTCTCCTGGTCCCCGATCCCGATCGCGAGATCGCGGCGCCGGACGGCGTCGGCATGCTGGGTCCGCTCGGACGCGAGTTCATGCTCGGTGCGCACGAGTGCCTCTCGCATCACGCCCAGACCGGCGCGCATTTCGATCACCGCGTCCCGGAGCGCCCCCCCGCGATCTGCGGATGATTCCGCGAAGAGGCGCTCCAGACGGGCCTTGAGTCCGTCAAATGCTGACACGGGGCTCCAGCTCTTGGAGGAAAGGCAAAGGTTACGGGGCCCGCGCATGGGCGTCAAGCGATGATTCCCCGTCCGCACGCCCGGTTATCTTGCACCCGAGGACAGGTATTCACCTGACAGGAGGCGCTCATGCCGAGACTTCCCGCGCTGCTGATGCTGATGTGGCTTGCGACTGGCTGCGGCGGAGGCGACCGGCCTGGCGGCGCGAGCTGCGGCATCGCCGCCATGGTCGGGCCGACCCAGCTGCTCAACCAGTTCACCATTCCGCAGATGACGCTGAGCCGCGCGCCCCGCAGCGTACCCGAGCGCTTGCCGGCCCGGATTGCCGCCGGCGGCGCATTCTCCAGCGTGGTCGGCACCGCGGCCCAGGCCGACACCATGCTGCTCGTCGGTGTGGAGGGTCAGGTGCCTGCCAATTTTGTCCTCGGCTTCGGCGTGCTGATTGTCTCGCCGTCGGGCGCCCCCGAGGGCATCATGCTGTATCAGGGTCCGCCCATCACCGGCGCGCCGCAACTCGGCACTGTCAGCTTTGGGGCGATGAGCGCACCGCTGCTGGGCGTCGAAGCCGACGCCAACGTGTACGAGGACCCGAGCTGCGCGGTCTTTCCGGATTCGCTGAGGAAGTGAGTCCACGGTCGACGGTCGACTGTTGACCGTCGACCCTCAGTGCACCCCCAGTTCCCGCATGATCCGCCCGTCCGTCATCGTGCCCGGAAAGAGGAATCGGTCGCTGATTCCATTCAGCGCCGCGCGCAGCGCCACGAAGCGCTCGGCGGCCGTCCGGAACACATCGCCCAGCCCAAGCTGCCCGGCCAGCACATGTTCCGACGCCATTCCGAAGCCGCGCCGTCCCATCGAGTCATAATACGAAACGTCAGGCCCCCCGTGCCGGGCCCGGCGCGCGGCGATATAATCAGGGAAGAGCCCGGCGAGCCAGAGGGCCCTGTTTCCGAGGTGCACCATGATCATGAATCGGCGCTCGCCCTCGCTCGCCTGCAGATCGGCCAGGATATCCACGAGGAATGCATGTTGCTGATCGTCGTGCCAGGCAATGCGCTCGGCCCTGCCACGTTCGCCAAAGGCGACCACGAGGGACGCCAGGTAGTCGGTGAGTTCGCGATCGTCGAGACCGGAGGTCCGCAGGTAATGCCGCATGGCCACATAGAGGAAAAGCCGCTCGCTCGGCACCAGGACCGAGCGCAGCGCCACGAGCCGCTCGAGCAGCTCCGGGGCGTCAAGCAGCGCGTCGGGACCTTGCTCGGTGAGTCGCCGCTCCAGCTCCGCATGGCGCTGGGTCGAGCCGTCCGCGAGTGCGGTCACCATCACATCCAGGTCGGCCGGCAACAGGTTGCTGCGCAAATCGGGACGGATCATGGCTTCGCCTCCTGAGAATCAGCCGCTCGCGGACACCGGTGGCCTTGCCCGACGGCTGGCCAGCCTCGGGCATGACCTTGCGGGCCTGTTGCGGCAGGATGCCGTCATCGAAGTCCTGATGAACACCACCCGCGAGATCTTTCACCCCGCCGAGATCGTGCTTGGCCTCATGCAGGATGACGCCGCGCGGCCGGCTGCCCTGCACGCCTGGCCCGACCCCGACGCTGACCGGCGTGGCATCGCCGCCAGGGTGGCCGGCGACATGGCCGTCACCTTCGACGACGAGGCCGGCCATTGGAAACTGGCCCCCCTCCTGGCACGACGGCAGGTGCGAGGGTTTCTGGCGGTGCGCGACCCCGTGAGCCCGCTGAACCTGATCGCTGGTGACCTGCTCGCCGCCATCGCTGCCCAGGGCAGCATCGCCATCGAGAGCGCCAAACTCGTGGATATCCATGACGATGGCCGGCGCTCGTGGCAGGAGGTGGTGGATGCCCTGACGCTGGCCATATGCATCGTGGACCAGTCGGGCCGCATACGCCGTGCCAATCGCGCCTTTGCAGACCTGGTCAGCGCCCCGCCTGCGGTCCTGGTTGGACGCCCCTGGAACGGATTCGTCCCCGTCGAGTGGGCCGAGAACCTCGAGCGTGTGCTCGCCTTTCCACTTGATCAGGAGGTCGAGCTCCAGACTGGCTCCCGTTCGTATGCGGTGAGCGGTGTGGCAGTGGGCGAGGCCGAGAATGCTGGCATCGTGCTGCTCTTCCAGGACCAGACCGAGGAACGCCGACTGCAGGAGCAGCTGCTGCAGAGTGCCAAGCTCTCCGCCATGGGGCAGCTGATTGCCGGTGTGGCTCACGAGCTCAACAACCCGCTCGCATCCGTGGTGGGGTTCGCCGACTTCCTGGGCGAGATCCCCGACGTGCCCACGCCGCTTCGCGAACCGCTCGCGGTCATCCGGGAGGAGGCGGAACGTGCGTCGGGAATCGTGCGCAACCTTCTCAACTTCGCCCGCAAGCAGGACCACCAGCGCGGCCCCACCGACATCCGGGAGCTGCTCGGCTCCACCATGGCGCTGCTGCGCAATCCCCTCATGGCAAGCCGGGTAGAGGCGCATCTCGAAATCGAGCCCGGACTGCCGCCCATCGTGCTCGATTCCAACCGGATCCAGCAGGTGTTCGTGAACCTGGTCACCAACGCAGCCCAGGCCATCGCCTCCACCAATCGGCCCGGAACGGTCCAGCTTACGGCGCGGCGCTTCCACGAGGGGATTGCCATCGATGTGCGGGACGATGGCCCAGGAATGGATGCAGAGGTGTCGCGCCACGTGTTCGACGCCTTCTTCAGCACCAAGCGGGATGGCGAGGGAACGGGGCTGGGTCTCCCCATCAGTCAGGGCATCGTCCGCGAGCACGGCGGGCGGATTACGCTGGTCACCGAGAGAGGCGAAGGCGCCACCTTTACGGTTTACCTGCCCTTCGGCGAATCGTCCGAGCCGGCAGGACGCAGCAGCGAACCAGTGCGCCCGCTGGAGCGCAGCCTGCGCGTCCTCGTGATTGACGACGAGCCCCACATCCTGCACTACATGCGGGCAACGCTAAAAGCATAAAACAAACAAGTGGACGTCACGGCCGATAACGCAAAGGAGCGCCGGATCAACTTGGCAGAT
The DNA here is from genome assembly GCA_036724295.1 of Gemmatimonadales bacterium. GTDB lineage: Bacteria > Gemmatimonadota > Gemmatimonadetes > Gemmatimonadales > GWC2-71-9 > CAMLHP01. The sequence goes on from DAIMFY010000254.1 coordinate 3,634, forward strand.
GACCACGACCTGATCATCTGCGACCTGCGGATGCCGCGGCTGGG
>DAIMFY010000255.1:0-3676 GCA_036724295.1 Gemmatimonadales bacterium
TCAATCCAGCCCCATCCTCCTCAACCACTCCCCGAATCGCGGATCGGCTCGCAGCGGATCCACGAGCGGATCCACCTTGAGATAGGCGAGCCAGCCCCGTCGCTCTTCGTAAGCACGTTCCATCCATTCGAACGCCGCGTCGTGATTTCCCAACCCGATGTGCAGCCGCGCGAAATCCACGGGTGAGACGTATCGGTCCCGTGCGATGCGTTCCAGCTGGCGCAGGCGTGCCTCGGCGTCGTCGCGCTTGCCCTGCTTCACCGCGAGGCGTCCCAGCGTCGCGAAGGCGTGGAAGTTGGCACTCGCCAGCGCTTCGGCGTCCCGCAGCACCCGTTCGGCCTGGTCGTAGTCGCCCAGCTCCATGAGCGAGACGCCTAGCGCCCACACGGTTTCGTCGTTGGTCGGGTTGAGCGCCACCGACCGGCGAAGCCGGGCCGCCGACTCCTCCCACAGCCGCGCATACTGGTAGAGCCAGCCGAGGGAGCCGTGGATCGGGATGCTGGAGGGATCGAGCTCCTCTGCCATATGGCCTTCGGCGATCGCTTCCTCAACCCGGCCCATCGCCACCAGGTACCAGCCATGCCACTGGCGCGCGGAAGCGTAGCGCGGGTTGAGCTCGATGGCGCGGGCAAACTCCCGGCCCGCCTTTTCCCAGTCCCAGTCGTGGATGAACGTGACCCAGGCCAGCGATGTGTGGGCCTCGGCCAGCCCGTCATCCAGCTCCAGCGCGCGGTGTGCCTCCTCACGGGCACGCCGCATGCCCTCGGTGACCGGCGCACCGCGGTAATCCACCTGCAGTGCATAGCTGTCCGAGAGCCCGGTGTAGGCGAGCGCGTACGCGGGATCCTCGGCGATGGCCGCCTCGAAAAAGCGGATCGCTTCCAGCAGTGCTGCCTGGGTGCGCTGGTTCCAGGCGAAGCGGCCCTTGAGATAGAGATTGTAGGCGTTGACGTTCTCGGTGTACCGCCTCGGCGTCGGATCGGCGAGGTCGCCGAGGAAGCGGGTGCGCAGAACCGAGACGATCGTCCGCGCAATATCCTCCTCCAGCGCGAAGATGTCGCCGGTCTTCCGGTCAAACCGCTCCGACCAGAGCAGGCGTCCGTCGGCCACATCGATCAGCTGCGCCACGATCCGTAGCCGCTCACCGGCGCGGCGCACCGAGCCATCGAGCACGGCCTGGACGTCAAGCCGCTCTCCCAGCGCGCGGGCATTCTCGCGCTCGCCCTTGAGGTGGAAGACCGCACTCCGGGAACTCACCTGCAGGCCGTCGACGTTGGCGAGCGCGTTGATCAGCTCCTCGGTGATGCCGTCGCTCAGGTATTCGGTGTCCGCTTCCGAGCTCATGTTCGCGAACGGCAGCACCGCGAGGGTTCTCTCGCGCCGCATTGCGAGGACCGGCGCGGTGACGCGCGCCGTGAGAGCGTCGGCAAACTGGGAGGCCGTGTCAAACCGATCCGCGGGAGCCTTGGCGAGCGCGCGGACCAGCGCCCGCTCTACCGTGGGTGTCACGGTCGGCCGCCGCTCCCGGATCGGCGGCACCGGATCGGAGAGATGCTGCAGCAGCACCGGGCGATGGCTGGATCCGCCAAAAGGCGGTGACCCGGCCAGCAGCTCATACAGCACGCAGCCCAGCGCGTAGATGTCACAACGGCCATCGAGCTCACGCTCGGCGCTGATCTGTTCCGGGCTCATGTACGCCGGCGTCCCGATGGCGAGCCCCCGCTCGGTGACGTTCTCGCTCGCGGCGACCGTGATGGCCCGGGCAATGCCGAAATCCGCCACCACCGGCTGGCCCTCGTGGATGAGGATGTTCTCCGGCTTGATGTCGCGGTGCACCACGTTCTGGCGGTGGGCGTAGTCGAGCGCCAGCGCCACCGCCCGGCCGACGGTCACGGCTTCGTCGACCGGGAGCCGGCCCTCTCGCGTGAGCCGCTGCCTGAGCGACTCGCCGGCGACGAAGGGCATGGTGAAGAAAAGCAGGGTCGTCAGTCGTCGGTCATCGGCCGCACCGAGCCCTCCGACGACCGATGACTGATGACCGACGACGACTTCACCCGAATCAAACAACGGCAAAATCCCCGGATGGCTCAACCGGGACGCAATCCGGATTTCGCGGAGGAAGCGGCCGGTCTCGCTGGCGGAGAGCATCAGGTCGGGACGCAGCACTTTCATCGCCACGGTGCGGCCATGCTGCACGTCGTCTGCGCGGTACACCGTGGCCATCCCCCCGCGGCCGATCTGTTCCAGCAGGCGGTAGCGGCCGGCGAGGGCATCGGTGAGGGAAGTCAGTGTGTCAGCCACGCGATGGTCGATGGTCAAGAGTCGACACTCCTAACCCCACCAGAACGCCGTAGCGATGATCGCATAGACCGCGATCAGCGACGCACCTTCCAGCCAGTCCGACTCGCCATCGAAGGTGATGAACGCCGAGAGCATCACGGCAAGGCTCACCGAAATGATGAGCATCGGCGAGAAGACCAGCGTGAGCGGCGCGAGATGCAGGACCTCGGACAGGATCACCAGCATTGGAGCCAGCACCAGCGCGATCTGCAGGGGCGAGTTGATGACCACCGCGAAGGCGAACTCGGATTCGTTCCGCGCCGCGAGCTGGATGCCCACGAAATTTTCCACCGCATTGCCCGCAATCGCCACGATCACCAGCCCGGCAAAGGCCTCCGAGATGCCAAGCGAATGCATGGCTGGCTCGAGGGCCACCACGAACCAGTCGGACACGAATGCGGCCACCACACCGGCGGCAGCCAGGACGGCCAGCGCAGTCGCGAGGCTCCAGCGGGGCTCGCCCTCGCGCACCAGCTCCTTCCCATCGCCCGGCTCCTTGCGGAGCAACTGCGGCAGGGTGAGGACGAACAGGGCGAGCAGGATGCACGACACCACGAGCGACAGCGCTTCTTCGTGCTCGGCGGCCGGGGTGTGGGTGTAGTGCGCCAGTGACGGCAGGACCATGCCCGCGACCGACAGCACCATGAGCACCGTGATGTGCCTGGCACGGCGCGAGCCGATCTGCTGGCGGCCGTGCCGCAGGCCGCCGACCACGAAGCAGAGACCGAGGACAAACAGCAGGTTGGCGAGGATCGAGCCGATCAGGGCCGCCTGCACCACCTCGACGAGGCCGGCCCTGAGGGCAAAGATGGCGATGAAGAGCTCGGGCAGGTTGCCGAGGGCGGTCTGGAGGACGCTGGTGGCGCCGGGGCCGAAGCGATCGCCCAGCTGTTCTACCGACCGGCCCACCAGCATTGCCAGCACTGCGATCGCGAGCGAACTGCAGAGCAGTCCCACGATGGCGCCGCCCGGACCATAGTGGGTGAGTGCCGCCAGGCCGACGGCCACCACACCGCCGGCGATCGTCAGCCTGTCCGTGCGGTCCAGCATGCTCAGGGAAAGATGCCGAGCTGCTCGTAGCTCATGGCCACCTTGTCGATTGCCACGATCATGGCGGCGGTGCGCATGTTGAGCTTGCCGCGCTGCTTCCACGCCTCCCGGATCGGGTGATAGGCGTTGATCATGGTCTCCTCGAGCCCCGAGTTCACCAGGTCTTCCTCGCTCGCGCCGTGGGTGAGGCGCGCGCTCTCCTCGGCGGTGAACTCACGCCCGGTGACGTCTTCCACCGCCGTGAGCAGCCGCTCGAAGGCGCCCTGCTCGAAGCGCTTCTGCATCC
>DAIMFY010000256.1:0-2120 GCA_036724295.1 Gemmatimonadales bacterium
ACTCACCGTCTCCATCATCCCATGCATGAAGTGTGGCTTGCCGTCCGCGAAGTCCGGGTCGAAGCAGATGAGCAGGTAATTGCCCGGCGTGAGGTTGGCCGAGAAATAGACGGGCATGCTGCGGGTCAGGTCGGCCACGCCACCGATGGGCCGGCCCGGCGGCGGGCCTTCGGGCTTCTGAAGCCAGCCAAGTATGTCCTCACCGGTCTTGCCTGGCGCGAGCTGGATGAGGACGAGCTCATGCGACTGGCTGCTGGTGTCAGCGGTCATGACCTTGAAGGTGTGGCGTCCGGCGGTGATCGGCGTGGAGAGGTCGAAGGCGTAGCTCGTGAGCGTCACGTTGATGTCGGCTGCCGGAGGTGTTGCTGCGGGCGTTGACGACGGGACGACGGTGATCGCGTGCTCCATGCCTTTCTTGTAGTGCGGCGAGCCGCTCGGTACGTCGATGAGGCAGATCAACATGTAGTTGCCCGGTGCCAGGTCCTGCGTCACGTTGCTGGTGTCGCCAGGCGCCACGGCGTTCGGTCCGCCTACGGCCACGAGCCAGGACGGGAAGTTGACCTGCTGCGGGATCGCGGCGACGGCGTCGGCGAACGTCTTGCTGCTGTCGATCCGCAGCAGCTGCCCATGGTGCAGTCCCGGCCCGTCATTGATGAGGCGGATGGTGGTGAGCCCGGCAGGAATGGTGTCCGGGGCATCGAAGGCGAAGTCCCTTGCGTGCACCGTGATCTCCTGCGGCGCGACGGGCGCGGCCGCGATCTCCGCCTGCCTGGCAGGCTTCTCTGCGCACGCAGCGATGGTCAGTATTCCCGCTGCTGCAAACACCCGGTACCGACGACGCATGAGATCTCCTGTACAAGATGGACAGTTGGACAGCGGCATAAGGGTGAATGGCGGGACGCGGTCTGTCAATCGGGTCGACGGTCAACGGTCAACGGTCAACGGTCTACAGTCGACGGTTGACCGTCGACCGTTGACTCGCGTCCCGCGTCCCGCGTCCAAGCATCGCAACCGCCACTCCCGCGAGGATCACCAACCCCGACAGCGCCAGGTGGGCTGTCAGTGCTTCCCCGAGAAAGATGATGCTGCCCAGGACGGCGATGACGGGCACCAGCAACTGAACAACGGCCGCGCGGGTGCCTCCGAGTGCCGGAAGGACGCTGTACCAGAGGACGTAGCCGAGCCCGGAAGTCACGGCGCCGGAGATGACGGCGAGGACCAGCCCGTCGGTGCTGAGGTGGAGAGAATGCCGGCTGAGGAGCACCGGAACCACCGCCAGCGGCACGGCCAGGATGAAATTGCCGGCCGTGGCACGGACCGGTGCCGCCACACGGCGGCCGCGGAGGCTGTAGCTGCCCCAGGCGATGCCTGCCACACCCATGAGCGTGGCGCCGATCGGGTCGGGGGCGACAGCGTGGGGCAGCGTGAGCCACGCCAGGCCCGCGAGCGATACCACCAGTCCGAGCGCTTCGCCGATGGAGGGGAACTCGGCTCTCGCCATGCTCCAGCCGATCATCGACACCTGTACCGCGCCGAACAGGATCAGCGCCCCCACACCGGCGCCGATGCGCACGAACGCCAATGAGAAGAAGATGGCGTAGGCCGTGAGCGCGAGCGCGGAGCCCCATGATCCGCCAGCGCCCTTGGCCGCCGGTGATGCCCGGCGAAGGAGCAGCACCACCGCGAGCACGGCAGCGCCGCTGGCGATACGTATCGCGGTGAAACTGGCGGGATCGACGAGCGAACTGCGCAATGCGGCGCGGCAGAGGAGGGAATTGGCCGCGAACGCCAGCAGCGTGAGCGTCGTCAGCGCGATGAGCGGGGTGGCGCGAGCCGGCGTGCCGAGCCAGTATTGGGATGGCAGCATGTGGCTGCCTTGACCAGGAGGGGCCAATGGCTCGCTGTGAAGTCTGCGGGAACGACTACTATCTGTCATTTGAAGTCATAGCCGCCGGAGAGAAGCACGTCTTCGACAGTTTCGAATGCGCCATTCACAAGCTCGCGCCCGTCTGCGCGCACTGCGGCTGCAAGATCGCCGGGCACGGAGTTGAAGCCAAGGGAACCTTCTTCTGCTGCGCCCATTGCGCCCGGGAGATGGGCGTGACGGAAGTGGTGGATCA
>DAIMFY010000256.1:2220-3675 GCA_036724295.1 Gemmatimonadales bacterium
CGCCATCATCGCCGCGGCGATGACCAGCACGATGGCGGCGCCGCGGGTGTGGAAGCTCAGCCTGGCGAAGCCCTGGCGGATCTCGGCCTGCTCTTCCGCTGTTGGCGGCCGTCCGGCGGCCGCCAAGGCGGCGGTGCGCGCGGTCATGCGCTTGGCGAGCCGTGATGCCATGACCATTCCCCAGACGAAGCCGACGATCGCCACCAGCGCGCCCCACATGAAGAGCTTGCCCGAGGCGGTGCGCATCCATCCGCCATCGGTCGCCGAGGCGTGCATCCACATCAGGCCGAAGCCGGCCAGGACCGTGAGACCTGCCATGCTGGCCATATAGGCCGGCAGCTTGCGCACGCGAACCAGCTGGTCCATCAGCACGCCGCCCGCAGGTCCGGCGCCGCCCGCGGCTGGGCCAACGAAGAAGGCCAGCATGACCGCAGCGCCGACCCAGAGTACGCCGGCCAGGATGTGAATCAGCCGGATGATGGCGAAGAGGGTCTCATTCATCGGTGTCCTCACGGTGTGTGGTCGACCGTCGATGGTCGACGGTCAGCGATCAACTCTCGGTTCTCAGTTCACATCGCATACGTCTCGTCGCAGTATTCCGTCAGCAAGGAGGTTTCGTGCCCCGTGACGACAATAGCGGCGCCCAGCCTGGCCAGTTGCTGCATGGCTTCGAGCATGCGTTCCGAATCAATGGGATCAATCCCGCGCAGCGGTTCATCCGCCAGGAGGATGTCCGGATTGCGGAGGATGGCGAGCCCGAGCGTGGCGCGTCGCTGTTCACCCACGGACATCTGGCTGGGTGAGCGAGCGCCGAGATCATCGAGCGAGAGCTGCTCGCTCACCGATTCGATCCGGTGCGATGCTCCGAAGCGCTCGGCCGTCGCCCTGAGCTGCCTTGTCAGCAGCACTGACGGGGTGAGCAGGGGTCCTTCAGGCATGAAGAAGACTCCGGCCCGGGCCATGCGAGCAAGCGTGGGCCGCCGGATCCAACGGCCATTGACGTTGACCCGGCCGATCTCCGCGCGCAAGCACCCTGCGGCGATCCGCAGCAGTGTCGTCTTGCCGGTCCCGTTGGGCCCCGCCAGGTGCATCAGGCGGCCGGAGGAAGCCCGCAGCGAGGCGTTGGTGAGTACACGACGCTGGCCGAAATGGCGCGTGACGCTATCGACCTCAAGCCGGAACATGCCCGGCCAGCAGAATCAGGGACTCCGAGAGGGCGGCGGGCAGCAGGCCAATGAGGAAAAGCGTCGGTTGGCTGACGCCGAGATTCCCCAGCAGCAGATGTTCATGGCGACGGCGCGCTTCCAGCCAGGCGAGTGTGCCTGCGACCAGCGCCACTGCGATTGCGACGCTCGCCGGGAGCTGGAATGCCACGCCGGCGTCGAGCATCGCGATACCGAGCACCAGCACCACGCGCACGCCGGCCCAGATGATTAGTGCCCGTGTCACGAGCGG
>DAIMFY010000257.1:0-3667 GCA_036724295.1 Gemmatimonadales bacterium
TTGCGCCGGGCACCGTGCTGGTGCCCGATTCCTACTCCGAGGCCGAGCGCTCGCGGCTGGCCAGCAACACGCCCCTGAAGCGCCTCGGCGCGCCATCAGACGCCGTGAATGCACTGCTGTATCTCCTCGAAGGCGGCGACTTCGTAACCGGTCATGTCCTCGTGGTGGATGGTGGCCGCCTTCTCCGCTGAGCCCCGGTTCCGCGACATCGTGGTGGTCGGAGGCGGCTGTTACGGGTCCTTTTACGCCGGCCAGCTGACGGCCGCTCGTGCCCGGGACGCCATCACGTATCGCCGCGTAATCGTGGTGGACCGGAATCCGCGTTGCGCCGTGGCGGCGATGGTGCCCGATGACCTGCGCGAGCTGCAGCTGGCCGAGTGGGATGTCTTCTTCGATTCCTGGCTGGGTGGCGAGGCGGGCGATGGCGATGCCATCGTGCCGTCACCACTCATGCCGCACCTCATGTTCGAGTGGCTGGAACGGCGGGCGCGAGCGCGCTGGCCTCGCCGCACCGTGGAGCGCGTCGCGCTCGATACACCGGGCGAGACCCCGTATGACGTGCTCCATCCCGACGGTACCCGGTACCTCTCCTACGCCGACTGGATCTGCCCGGTGCACTGCATCGAGCCGGCAACCTGTCCCATGATCCGGGCGCCGCGTTCGTGGGAGATGCGAGAGGCGGTGGCCGGGATCGTCCATCGCCGCGGATCGGACCGACGAGTGGAGGGGCCGATGATCTTCCATTGCCGTCACCGGGCCTTTGGCGTGGGCATGTTCGACGTGGACGAAGTGCTCTCGGCCGATCGCGAGCTCGAGCGCGCCGGCGCATTACCGGGGACCTTCGAGGCGGTGGTTGGCACGATTTCTTCCTGTCACGGCGCCGTGAGCGCGCTCCGCGTCAGTGGCTGACGGGCGGAACCGCAGGGCGTTCTATATTGTGGCAGTCTCCTTAGAACCGGCGCCGGATGCGCCCAGCACAGGGTGGGAGTGAGCGTGGCCGCCATCACGGATTTTGACGTCATCATTGTCGGGGGCGGACCGGCTGGCCTTTGCGCCGCGATGTACGCCGGGCGGGGCATGCTCAAGGCCGTGCTGCTGGAGCGCGGCGTGCCAGGCGGCGAGCTGCTGAATACCGAACTGATCGAGGACTATCCCGGCTTCGAGAGCATCAAGGGACGCGAGCTGGCGCGCCTGATGACGGAGCACGCGGTCAAGTTCGGCGCCGACATCCGCCAGGAAGAAGTCGAATCCATCCGCCGTCGTGAGGACGGCCGTTTTGACGTGGCCTGCGCGTCCGGCGACGTCTACACTGCGCCCGCCGTTATCCTCACCGCCGGCGGCACGCCCACCAAGCTCGGGGTTCCCGGCGAGGCCGAATTCGCCGGGCGCGGCACCTCGTACTGCGCCGTGTGCGATGGCGCCTTCTTCAAGGGCGAGACCATCGCGGTCGTTGGCGGCGGCGATGCCGCTGTCGAGGAGGCCGATTACCTCACCCGTTACGCGAGCAAGGTGTACGTCGTCCATCGGCGCCACGAGTTCCGCGCCTCGAAGCTGCTGCAGGAGCGGCTGTTCGCCAATCCAAAGGTCGAGGTTTTGTGGAACAAGGTGGTCACCGGGATGACTGGCGAACCGAGCGGCCTGCGCCAGGTGCAGCTCGAGGATACCCTGTCGGGCGAGCGCTCCGCGCTCGACGTGACCGGCTGCTTCATCTTCATCGGGTTCCGGCCTAACAGCTGGCTGGTCAAGGAGCATCTGGCCCATGACGCTGCGGGGTACCTGATCACCGACGACCGGATGATGACCTCGATGCCGGGGCTCTTTGCCGCTGGTGACCTGCGGGTACAGTTGACTCGCCAGGTCACCACCGCAGTGGGAGACGCCACCACGGCAGCCATCGCGGTCGAGAAGTACCTTGCCGAGCGCCGCGTCAAGGGGACTGCGGATGGTGCCTGAACTTGAAGTCGTTTCCATGCCCAACGGCCAGTTCGCCGAGAATTGCTACCTCGTCGCGGATTCGGCGCGGCGCGAGGCGGTGCTGATCGATCCAGGCGAGGAGCCACACACCTTCCTGGCCGAGCTCAATACCCGGGCGTGGACACTGACCGGTATCTGGCTCACCCATGCGCACGTGGACCACGTGCTCGGTGTCGGCGCCATCAAGGCCCGGACGGACGTGCCCATCTGGCTGCATCCGGATGACCGGCCGCTGTATGACGCCGCGGTCACCCAGGCCAGCTGGTTCGGGATCCAGCTCGACCGCCTGCCGCCGCCGGAGCACGCGCTCGCGCATGGGGACAGCGTGAGCGTGGGCCGGTTCGCGTTTGACGTTCGCCATACGCCGGGGCACTCGCCCGGCAGCGTGAGTCTCGTGGGGCACGGCATGGTCTTCTGCGGCGATGTGCTCTTCGCGGGGAGTATCGGCCGCACCGATCTTCCGGGCGGTGACATGCCGACCCTGCTCCAGAGCATCCATCGCCACCTGCTGACCTTGCCTGATTCGACCGTCGTGCGAAGCGGTCACGGCCCCGAAACGACCATCGGCGTCGAACGGCTGACCAATCCGTTTCTCACGGCGGATATTGAAGTTGACTAGGCCGGATGGACGGGATGGGCGAGATGGGCAGGATGGGCCAGTCTCCCCACCTGCATCGCCCATCTTGCCCATCCCGCCCATCCCGATGTGCCAGCGCTGCGGTTTCCCGGTCTCCGCCGCGCCCTCCGGCTGCAAGAATCCCTGTCCCAACTGCGGCACCGTCTATCCACTCGGTGACTGCTCCGACTGATGCCGATGGCCGGCACGCTGCCAGATGCCTTTGCCGAGCGCGGCGCATCGGGATGCGACCTGCTGCGCCTGCCGCCGGTGGAGCGAGCGACAGCCACGCTCGCCGCACTGGACGTCAGTGAGTATTACGGGCCCGATAGCGGTGGCGTGCGTACCTATCTCCATGAGAAGGCGCGCTATGTCGCGCGGCGCGAGGACGTGCGGCAGGCTTTCATCCTGCCCGGCAGCGCGAACCGGCTCCAGTCCGGCGCCGGCTCCAGGGTCTACCGCGTGCGCGCGCCGCGCATACCGTTTCAGGATACGTACCGGGTGCTACTCGGGCGGGAATCCGTCGCCAGAATCCTGGCGCACGAGCGTCCCGATGTCGTCGAGGCCGGCAGCGCGTACGGTGCGCCATGGGTGGCGGCCAGCGCCGCCCGGAAGCTCGGCATTCCGGTGGCCTGGTATTTCCACGCGCACTTGCCACGCATCATTGCGCCGGACGCCGAGACGTCTTCGATTCTTCGCCGGGGTGCCGCGAGCATGGCCGTCCGGTACGTTCGCGCCGTCGCGCGACGCGTGCACCTGGTGCTGGCCGGAAGTGAATCGGTGCGCCGCGACCTGCAGGGTTACGGTGTGGCCCACGTGGCGGTTGTCCCACTCGGCGTCGACACCGCGACATTTCATCCTTCGCGGCGCGCCGCACGCACGGAAACGCTCGCGCGACTTGACCTGCCTGACGCACCGCTCGTGCTCTACACGGGCCGGTTCACCGCGGAGAAGCAGCTCGATGCCGCGGTGAATGCGTGGCGCCAGGTGCGCGCTCCCGATGCGATGCTGTTGCTGGTGGGCGCGGGTCCGCGGCGTGAGGCATTGCGCACCGCTGCGGGCCCGCGCGTTCGCATC
>DAIMFY010000258.1:0-3635 GCA_036724295.1 Gemmatimonadales bacterium
ATCGCCCGGCAGTACCTGATTCCGCGCCAGCTGACCGACAACGGCGTGACGCCGGCGCAGCTCGAGATCACCGACGATGCGCTCTCGGAGATCATCACCGGTTACACCCGCGAGAGCGGCGTGCGCCAGCTCGAGCGCGAAATCGGACGGCTGGCCCGCAAGGTGGCGCGCCAGATTGCCTCGGGCCAGGTGGAACAGCTGACCGTGGACAAGGAGAAAGTGGATGACCTCCTTGGCCGCCCCAAGGTGCATCCGGAGAAGATGGCCGGCACCGACCAGGTGGGCGTGAGCACCGGCATGTACTACACGCCGGCGGGCGGCGACATCATGTTCGTCGAGGCCAGCACCATGCGTGGCAAGGGCGAACTGGTCCTCACCGGCCAGCTGGGCGACGTGATGAAGGAGTCAGCCCGCGCAGCGTGGACCTACGCCCGTTCGCACGCGGCGGCGCTCCGGATCCCGGATGAGATGTTCGACCGGGACCTTCACGTGCACGTGCCGGCCGGTGCCATTCCCAAGGATGGCCCGTCGGCGGGTGTGACGATGGCGACCGCCATCGTCTCGACCCTCTCCAACCGTCCGGTGCGTCATGACATCGCCATGACCGGCGAAATCACGCTCCGGGGCCGGGTGCTGCCCATCGGGGGAGTGAAGGAGAAGGTGCTGGGAGCGGTACGGGCAGGAATCACGAAGATCATCCTGCCGAAGGAGAACGAGGCGGATCTCGAGGATCTCCCCGAGGAGATCCGGAAGACGCTCGACATCTCGCTCGTGTCGACGCTGGGAGAGGTGCTCGCGCTGACCCTCCGCGGCGCCTCCTTCCGCGAAGGCCGCCTGCTCTTCGGCAACGAAAACCCGCAGGACGTAGCCCCGCTGACGATGGGGTACACGCATTAACGATCAAAATGCAGGGGCGCACCCCGGTGCGCCCCTACATTTTGATCGTCACCTTCACCGCAATCCTCCCACCATCCCGTGTCTCATACGGGTGGTCGGCCAGCATGCTGTCCAGCTTGGCCTCGATCACCCTGGCACTGCCAGGTGCGGACCCGCGCAGGATTACGTCGAAGGTCCGGCCACCCCGGCGTCCCACGATGTCGCTCTGTCGAACGGTCGCGCGAATGACCGCGGCGGCGTGGGCCAGCAGCCGGTCGCCGGTGGCGAGACCATGCTCCGCATTCACCTCATTCAGGTCCTCGACCACGATACGCAGCACCGTGAGCAGCCGGCCATCGCGCTGGGCCAGCTGGATGGCGTGATCCAGCTCTGCCTGGAACGCGGCATCGTTGAGCGCGCCGGTGAGCGGGTCGCGCCGGATGAGCTCCCGGACCCGCCGTCCCCGCTCAGCGCGGGCACGCAACTCCTCCACCGTGCTGGACGCAGGCCGCGCTCCGGTCATGACTTCGTCCACACCCTCACGCAGCGCCGCCAGCCGATCGACGTTGGAAAGCGCGCCCATCAGCACCACGGGGACGGACACGCAGCGCGGGTCCTGCCGCAGCAGCCGGGCCAGTGCCCGTCCACCTCCCTCGGGCAGTGTCGCCGAGGCGACGACCAGGTCCGGCACCGAGAGCTCGAGGTGCTGGCGCGCCATGTCCGAGGTGCTGGCGCGCCGCACCTCCACGCCGAGGCTCGCCAGCCCCTCCGCCAGCTGGCTGCCGCGGGCGTCCTCGTCATCGGCCAGTATGGCAACGAAGCGGGCCGCGCTGGTGAGCACGTGACGCTGGGCGAGCCGCGCGACTTCACTGGCAGCCCGCGCCTCGGGCAACACCAGCTCCGCGCCGGCGACCGCCGCCCGGAGCCGGTCCACTGGCGTCGCGCCTTCGATCAGCACCACCGTCCGGGGCACCGGCGCCGGCGCCGCGCTCCAGGCCGCGGCGGCGCCATAGGTCGCGGCGCCGCGTGCCACGAGCACCACGATCTGCGCCGCCTCCGGTCTCGCGACATCATCGGGCCGGGCATCGGGTGGCAGGCAGCGCACCGTGAACCCGGCGCCCATCAGCGCGTCCCGCAGTTCTTCCATGGTGGCGTCATCGCTGCCCGCGAGGATAGCGAGCCGCGCGTGCGAGTCGCCCGCGGCGGCGCGCAGCAGCCGCTCCGCTTCGGTGAACAGCACGGCAAGATGGTCCACCGCATCGTCGAGCCAGTCGACATCGAGCGGCGCCGGCGGCGGGTCCTGCAAGAGCCATCGTTCGACATCGCGGGCCGCTGAGCTGATTTCGGGAAAGCCATAGGAACCGCCCGAGCCCACCAGCCGATGAAACCGGGTGCGGAGCGCGGCCAGCGCCTCACTGTCACCCGAGCGGTACCGATCGGCGTCGGCGCGGATCTCCATCAGGCGGTCGCCGCCATCGGCGAGATACTCACGACGGAGCTGGTCGAACGCCTTGGCAAACGGTTCCATCAATCGAGTCCGGTGAGTTGCCGGAAGGCGAGTGTCGCCGCGGCCACGATGGTGGGTGACGCGCTCCAGTGCCCACTGACCTCGCCCCCCAGACGGGACGCCACCAGCGCCGACCGGCCGTCCATCACCGCCAGAAATGGTTCTCCCGGCCAGCCGGCCGTGGCATCCACCTGCAGCACGTCGGCGAAGTCGAGCGAGGCCTCGCCGGTGGACGCGAGGGCCAGCGAGAGTTCCTGGCTGGCCGCGCGGCGCAGCACCGGGGCCAGCAGAGGAAAGGCATCGCCCGGTGCGACGAGCAGCACCGATGTCGTGGCGCGCGCGATGTCATGGGAGACGAGCTGCAGCGCGCCACGCGGGGAGCTGACTTCCACCACGGTGGGCGTGTCGGGGGCCGTCGCACCAGCCAGGTCACGCGAGAGCCGGTCGAACGCCTCGCCATGCTGGCTCGCGATCCTGGCCAGGAGCGTCGCGGCCGGCTCTGCCCGATAGCGCCGGGGACGGGTGCCGTCGGAGCGCGCGGCCCCCTTCTGCACCAGCGCCTCGAGTGCGGCATAGGCATTGGCCCGTGCCAGGCCAGCGCCCCGCGCCACCGCGTAGCCGGTGCCGGGGCCGCCGGTCAGCAGGACTCGATAAACTAGGCTCTCGGTGGCCGTGAAGCCGAAGGGAGTAAGGTCGAGCGTTGACACTGCACCGCGCTGGCTAAAGAAGAAGTCTCAGGACCAGGATAGTTCCCAGCCGAGAATGCGGGCGATGAGCGCGAGGCGGAAGGTCACGTCCGCCTCGCGGCCATCGGTGTCCCGGACATCGGAGGCAAGCGGGAACATGTGATATGTAATCTTGTGCGTAGCCTTCGGGAGTGACCTGAGATTCTTCGGGCGCCACACGCCATGCGCGTCGCAATCGGCCAGCAGCCGTCCCAGCACCCTGGACGCCACCGGCGCCCAGGCGAGCGCCCCCATCCGCGCCATCAGCTCGATGTAGTGGAGGGCGAGGGGGATGTCCTTGGCATTGCCGCGCGCGTCGGCCGCGATGGGATCGCCCAGCAGCAGATGCGTCGGTTTGAGGTTCTTCTTGCCCAGCTTGACGGAGAACGTCTTCTTGGGTGCGGGCTGGGCCAGGTAATGGCCCAGTCGCTCAGTGAAGCCCGCCCGCTCCCGCTGGAGCGCGGGCATCGCCGCGATCATGGCGACCGAGTACCAGCTCGGCGGATAGGCCTCGGGATGAAGGATGG
>DAIMFY010000259.1:0-3621 GCA_036724295.1 Gemmatimonadales bacterium
CCCCCCGCGCCTCTTCCGGCACCGCCACGGGGCTCACGTAGTCCCGGTCCGGCACCAGGTCCACTGAATCTTCCAGTCGTCGTATCGCCTGCGCCGTGTCGGGTGTCATCCGGTTGCTCCGCCTGGCGCGGTGCATCCGCCACCGGGTGGATGCGTTGTGGCGCAATTCGTCGATGGTGTCTTCGACCCATGCACGGGCGCGCCGGGCACTTTCCGGCGCCAGCGTGGCGGCGAGGGTAGCGCCGGCGGCAGTCCCCAGCGCCGCATACAGCGCAGCGTGGCTTCGGCGGTCCTGGCGGCCCCGTATCACCTCGATCCCTTCCAGCGCGGCGGTGCCCAGCATCTCGGCCCGGTCGCGCAGCTCCATGTCCCGCACCTGGCGGGACACAGCCTTGCGGGTCCGGCGGCCGGTATCGGTCGTGAACAGCAGCGCCACCCCCGCCCCCACCGCCGCGGCGACCGTCATGGCGCCCAGTCCCCGCCAGGCAGATGCGTGGCGCTCTTCGTAATCATGATCGTCCATCATGGAACCCTCCAGCCCAAGTGTCAGCCTTTCTGAAGCTAACAGTTTGGCATGCGGGAAGATCGGGTGCTGTGATGTGGGTGACATGACGCGGGACGCGCCGGTCGGTGATCGTCGATCGTTCTGGTAGGGGCGGTCTGCGGGCCGCCCCTACTCGGTGCGCGTCCCGCGCCGGTGCTCCCGCGCCCCATCCTTCCCAGAATCCACCCCTGCCTCCACCGCATGCGGCCTGGCTGGAATGACGGGTTGGATTCCAGCGGAAACGGAAGTGTACCGGCGAGCGCCGCGGCCTCGCTCCGCGAGAGCCGCGAGGGTGGGCGATGAAAGTAGGCCTCGCTAGCGGCATCGACGCCCCAGATGCCGGGGCCCAGTTCCACCACGTTCATATAGAGCTCCAGGATCCGCTGCTTGCTCAGTGCCAGCTCGAGTCGGTAGGCCGTGACCGCTTCCTTGAACTTCCGCAGTGGATTGCGCGACGGCGAGAGGTAGAGGTTCTTGGCCAGCTGCTGGGTGATGGTGCTGGCCCCGCGCACGTCGTCACGCCGGCTCCAGACATGGCCCAGCGCACGGGCCAGGTCGCGAAGATCGCGGCCGCTGGTGAACGAAAAATCATCCCGCCGATACCCGATGGCGTGACGCAGCTCCACAAAATCGAGCCCGGAGTGACTCCAGAAGCGGTTGTCCTCGCCTAGTGTCACTGCCTGTGCAAACAGTGGCGTGATACTGTCAATTGGAACGGGGCGGTAGGCGACGGTTTCCACACCGCTCCGCTCCCGCATTGCCATGAACGCCGTGCGGTTGGGAAAGTGGGTGGCGTACCACACCGGCGGGGGCCACACAGCAAAGAGCCAGGCGATAAAGAGCCCGGCTCCTGCTGCAATAACCAGAAGTACCCGGCGGAGAATCCGCACGCCGGGTCAGGGTGTGTTGATGACGATGATCCGGAAGGAGCCGCGCTGGTCGGCACTGAGCGACTGCCCCACGGCCGGCACAGTCACGGTGACCTGGCTGGTTTCGGTGCCTTCCGCTCCGGCCGGAGCGCCATCGGTCGTGAGGTAAAATGTGACCCGGCGCTGTCCGGACGACTGGTACTGCATGGGCTGGTCGTACTGCGAGCCGCTCCCGGTGCGGGTAAAGGTTCCGTTGCCGCCGATCACGAGCACCGTCTCGTCGCCATGGACCGCCGGCCCGCTCACCATGTAATCGGTCCGGCCAGCCTCCTGCACGTCGAAGTTCTGCGCCCGGGTCGGCACGGTGACCGAATCGGTCCAGGTCGTTCCGGAACGCACCTCCCCACTCGGCACCGGTGGGTAGAGATACCGCAGCATGGCGGCAAACTGTCGCGCCACCGAGCTCTCCCGATCGGTTTCCACGCTCGAAAGCGTGCCATCCGGCGCCAGGTGCGCGGTCCAGCGGGTGCCACGCGCGCTGTCCAGCGCGGGCTGGAGCAGCGGTATTCCGGAGACGGCAACTTCGAGCGAGTCAAGCGTGAGCACCAGGTGATAGCCGCCTGTTTCCGGCGAGGTCCGCGTGTCGATCCACGCGCTCCAGCGGTACGCCTGCGTCTGGGAGCTGCCATCGGGCAGCGTCAGCTCCATGGTGTCGGCGCGCTGGAGCTGGTACCGGGTGAACGGCGGTGGCTTGAGCGCAACCGCCTTGCCCGTCGGCCTGCTTGGCGCCGCCGGCGCCGGCGCCTCCGCCCCGGGAGCCGGTGCCGGCGTGGACGGCGATGCCCCGCCCGTGGCGGATGAGGCGCAGGCGCTGATCGCGAGAACGGCGGCTCCCAGGATGGATCGCATCAACGCGTCAGGGCAGCAGGATGATCGTTGACGATGTCTCGTTTACGATCGGGATGGGCATCGGGGCCTGCGGGCCGCTCGCATTGATGTTCACCTTTCCCGCATTCTGGCCCGAGACGGTATGGCCGCCACGGCTGACGGTGAACGTGCCGTTGTTGCTGCCATTGCCCTCGAGCGACATGCCGCTCTGCGTGCCGGATACCGTGAAGGAGCTCGCCGCCACCAGCTTGAGGGTCGGCTCGCCCTTCCACTTTTCGCCAGCCGAGCTGGTGTAATTGGTGACCATCTTGCGATTGACCACTCCGCCCATGAGCGAATCCACGGACGATGTCGTGTCGCTCCAGGCATCGCCTGGCTTGATCCCCTTCCGCAATTTCGGATAGACAGCCTGTACCAGCTGCTTGAGGGCGCTTCCCTGGGGATCCGAGGCGAATCCGGACACCTCACCTTCAGCGTCTATGTAGCAGTTACCCGCTGCTCCCTTGAGCTGGCCCGTCACCGTGGCTGCGACCTGTGGATCGGAGTTGGCCGCCGGCACCACCGAGTCCACCTTCACGGAAAGGGCGTGACCGCTGGCGCTGTCCTGGCTGGCCACCGTTACGTAGATGTCATAATCGGCCCCACCACTCTGAGGCTCCTGCCCCATCGCGGTAAGGTCAATCGTCTGGCTGAAGTGCTGGGTGAACTTGTACTTGAGCGTAACTGGCGCCGAGTTGGGCGCGGGCAGGAACAGCACTGCCAGAAGGGCGAATGGGGCGGAGCGGCTGAGCATCGGTTCCTCGGGCTGTGAGCTATGAGCTGTGAGCTGCGAGCCATGAGCTATGAGAGGTGCGCACAGCTCGTAGCTCACAGCCCCTAAATTAGACCCCCGTTCCCGCCCAAGCAAAAACAGGGCCCCCGGAAGCGAAGTCCGGGGGCCCCATGGGCCAGGCCGTAAGCCGAGTTCTGTTTCCCTTGCGGGAGATGGTCATCTCTCTGGGACGGCCGTCGCCGGACGCCTCAAGCAACCTACCCGCGGCTGTCCTCGCTTGCGCTCGGACTGGTCGGTGCGGGCCGCACCTCGCCGCTTATTTGGTCTTGCTCCGACTGGGGGTTACCGTGCCCCCTTGCTTGCGCTCGGGGCGGTGGGCTCTTACCCCACCGTTTCACCCTTACCACGTGCTTGCGCACATGGCGGTCTGTTTTCTGTGGCCCTGTCCGTCGCCTTGCGGCGCCCAGGCGTTACCTGGCAGTCTGCCCTGTGGAGCTCGGACTTTCCTCGAGCACGTTTCCGCACCCGCGACCATCGCGCCCGGCCCG
>DAIMFY010000260.1:0-3583 GCA_036724295.1 Gemmatimonadales bacterium
ATGACACATCGAGCCCGGTACTCTGGATCTCCTGGCCTACCACAAGCACCGTGCGGTACGTGCCACTCCGGATCCATGCATCCGCCACCGACAGGCCGTAGATGAACCCGCTGCACTGGGCCCGGACATCGAGCGCCGGAATGTTGCCGGCGCCGAGGGCTTCCTGCAGGAAGACACCATTGCCGGGCGCGAAGTGGTCGGGCGAGCACGTGGCATAGACGATCGCGTCAACATCGGTGGGCTTGAGCCCGGCGCTGGCCAGCGCTGCCCGGCTCGCAGCCAGTCCCAGCTCGACGCCCGTCTGCCCTTCCGTGACCCACCGCCGCTCGGCGATGCCGGTCCGCTCGCGAATCCACTGGTCATTGGTATCCATGACACGGGCCAGATCATCGTTGGTGACGACCCGATCGGGCACGGCCATGCCGGTGCCGAGAATGAGGGAGGAGGTCATGATGGAATATGGTTGCAACTGGGCGGGATGGGCGAGATGGGCGGATGATGTAGGGCTAACTTCGGGCTGCCCATCCTGCCCATCCTGCCCATCCTGCCCATCCTGCCCATCCTGCCCATCCCGTCAGAGTCCTGCCAGCCAGGGATACCCCATGTCTTCCCAGTAGCCGCCGGGCCGCTCGCGGCTGAACGTGATCTTCGAGAGATACTTGGTCATCTTGTAACCCAGCTTGATCGGCGCATAGAGCCGGAGTGGCGCGCCATGATCCGGCATCAGCGGACGGTCATTGAACGCGTACGCGAGGATGGTCTGCGGATGCATGGCGCTCTTCATGTCCCAGCCGTTGGTGTACTGCACACCCCGCCGGTCAAATTCGAACGAGCTGAACATGATGTACTGCGCCTCGGGCAGCGGTTCCACCTGCGCCGCGAGCGCGCTGAACGGCACGCCAGCCCACGACGCTACCGCCGTCCACCCTTCCACGCAGTGATGCTTCACCGTGTAGGCGAGCCGAGGCAGCGCCTGTAGCATCTGCATGGTGAACTCTCCGGGCTTCCGCACCAGCCCGTCCACCTGCAGGGTCCAGGTGGTCGAGGGATCAAGTTCGGGGATCGTGGGCGCGACATGATACGCCGGCATCCGCCCGCTTCGCTCGCTCGCATCGTAGACCGGCGCCAGCCGGCGGTTGCTCTGGAAGACGTGCTCGCCCATCCAGTCGTTGATCCGCGAGATGCTGCGAAGCTTGGGCCGGATCAGCGGTCCGCCGTCCCAGCCACAGGCGGCAAGTAGCGATGCCGGCCCGGCCACGGCGGCGAGGTGGAGGAAGTCTCGGCGCAAGAGACGGTCGACGGTCGACGGTCGACGCTCGACGGTTGACTGTTGACCGTTGACTTTCGCTCGCGTCCCGCGTCCCGAGTCCGTCATTCCGCATGCCTCCCCCTGTACCACCCCGTAATCATGCCGCGTAGCGATGCAGGATCCGACAGAAACACGGCGAGGATGTGCACGATCGTGAATGCGATGAACAACCACACGGCGATGAAGTGCCAGTAGCGCGTGAGCTCGTATCCGCCGAAGAGTGACACCAGCCACGCCAGCTGCACCGGCTTGTAGATGGCAAAACCCGAAAGCACCGAGATCGTGGCGAGCAGGAGGATGGACGTGTAGGCGAGCTTCTGCAGCGCGTTGTGCTTGCCTTGCGGCGGCGGCTCCTTCCTGAGCCGCAGATAGTAGAGCTGCATTGCCAGCGCCGGCTTGGCGTCCCTGGGCCGGAACAGCAGTGCGCGCCACTCGCCGCTCAGCAGCAGGAAGAGCAGGTATGCCGCTCCCGTAAGCACGAACGGCCATGCAAGCGCAAAATGCCAGTTGAGCCCGCCCGCCAGCCAGCCACCGAGTCGTGACCACTCGGGAAACTGGTGCATGTCGAACGGGTTGGGCACGCCAAACACCTTCCCCTTCTGCCCGATGTGCGGAAAGGCAAGGTAGATCTGCAGCCCGCTCGCGATCATCCCCGCGAGCACGACGGCATGGAGCCAGTGCGTGAAGCGTACCAGGCCGTGATGGCGTTTAACTGCGGGATGGGAGGGCATGAACGGAAGATGGGCAGGATGGGCAGGATGGGCTAGATGGGCGGGTGATGTCCGGCGAGCTTCTGCCCGCCCATCCCGCCCATCCCGCCCATCCCGCCCATCCCGCCTTACCGCCTCAGGCGATACGCCACCTTCATGAACAATCCATCCGTCTGCCGCCGAAGGTTGCGGAAGGTGAGCGTTCCCTCATCTGCCATGGTCGAGCCGTAGCCCAGGAAGAACACCGTGCCCGGGCTCGGCTCGTACGAGGCGAGCCAGTCCATGCGGAAGGTGTTGCTGAGCGTCGCCGGCTGGTCCACTCCGCTGATAAGCAACGGTCGGCCGGTAACCTCGTCCACCAGTGCCGCCCGGCGTTGCGACTGATATTCACCGATGAAGCGGAAGAAGAGGGCGCGGGTCGGCTGATACTCGATCTTGACGTGCGGAATGATGGTACGGGCAAATTCGCTCCCGTCCCGCTCCCGCGTGATCCGTGAGTACGTGAGCTCGAGGCTCGACCGCACCGAGCGCTGCGGCCGGAGGCTGAGCTCGCCACTGAGGCGCAGTTCGCGCCCTTCCGCGGCCTCCGGGAAGATGGCCGTCTCGTCATACTGCACCTGCGCGTCGGCGTCACCCCATTGCCAGGTGGGGGTCGAGACCTTCAGGGACGTGCCGATGGCATTGTTCAGCTCCGGCCGCGGTGTGAACGGATCGGTGGTGATGCCGCCCAGCTCGTAACCGGCATAATCAGCGGGGAGGAAATGGACGAAGTCGCGGGAAATCTTCGGATCGACTTCCCAGCCGCCCCGGAAGCGGAAGCTGAGATTGGCGTCATCGTTGCCCTCGATCGGGCCGTCGCCAAGGAAGCTGTCATAGCTCCAGGTGCGCTCCGGCCCGAAGAACACCGAGGCGGTCTCCAGCAGGGCGCCCGGCTTCCCGTAGATCGAGAACCGGTTCATGATGTGGCCGGTGACGATACCCACCCGGTTCACGAATCCGGATCGAGTCTCGAAGTCGTCGCTCAGGCCGTTGACCTGGTAGTTGAAGCCCCATGACCTTCCAGTGCGGTCGAGCTGCGCCTGCCAGATCTGGCCGGTGCGGCTTCCCGCGTCATCCCGGGTCCAGGACTGCCCCAGCTGTCCCTGCGCAAAGTACATCCGGCCAAACACGATGCGGGTATCACCCGACAGCGCCCGGTTGTAATCGTCGCCGCTGATCCGGTCGGTGTAGGTGATGCCGGCCAGCGAATTGGTCCCGATGTCACGGCGGACCCGCGTGATGTTGAACAGCGCATTCCTGTCGCCCGACTCATCCACCGCGGTGAGGTACGCCACACCGAACCGGCCGAACTTGCCGGTGAACTTGGCGCCGGCGATGGGGTCCACGATCTCGCGGGTGTACACCAGCCGATTGGGCGTGGAGAAGAGCTCGATCCCTTCGAGGAAAAACGGGCGCCGCTCCTCGAAGAAGATCGCGAAGCGCTCATTCACCGTCACGACGCCCTGGTCAGCCTCCACCTGGCTGAAGTCGGGATTCCAGGTTGCGTCGAGCGTCATGGCGGTGA
>DAIMFY010000261.1:0-3580 GCA_036724295.1 Gemmatimonadales bacterium
CCGCCCATCCCGCCCATCCCGCCCATCCCGCCCATCCCGCCCATCCCGCCCATCCTGTCATTCCAGCGCCCTCCACATATACCAGCTTGCCACACTTCGAAATGGCCGCCAGCGTTTCCCGTGTGCCAGCAGCTTCTTCGGCTTGGGCAGCTGCTTGAGCCCGTAGGTCAGCGCGAAGCCCTTCTGCACGCCGAGGTCGCCGCAGGGGAGCACGTCGGGGCGGCCGAGGCGGAACATGAGGAGCATCTCGACAGTCCAGACACCGATACCGCGCACGGTGGTGAGCCGCTCGATCAGTTCCTCGTCCGGCATCCGCCGCGCCGCCGCAAGCTTCGGCACGGTGCCGTCCAGCACCCTGGCGGAGAGGTCGCGCAGCGCGAGGACCTTGTTGCGCGATAGGCCCGCACCACGCAGCGTCTCGTCATCGGTATCGAGCAGCGCCTGCGGCACCGGAAAGCGCTTCGGCCGATAGATCTTCACGAAGCGCCCGAAGATGGTGGATGCCGCCTTGCCCGAGAGCTGCTGGTACACGATGGATTCCGCCAGCGCGTGGTAAATGCTCTGGGTCTTGACCGGGGTCAGCGCGAACGGGATCGACCGCCGCATCAGCTTCGCGAGTACCGGGTCCTGCCGGGCCAGGTGGCGACACGCCTCCCGTGGATCGTATTCGAGTTCACCGTTGCCGCGCCGGCGGCTGCGGTCTCCTGGGGCGACTGCGGTCATTGGTGCTCCGGTTGATGTGATAGGTCGCAGGTCATCGGCCGTCGGTCGTCAACAGCAGGTCGTCGGCTGTCGCTCGTCGGTCGCTAACAACTGACCGATGACTGACGACTGACGACTATCTTCCGCCCATGACACCCGAACAATTCCGCACCCACGCACACCAGCTCGTGGACTGGATGGCCGACTACCTGCGCGATGTCGGCTCGCGCCCCGTCACGCCCGACGTGGTGCCCGGCGAGGTTCGCTCGCAGCTGCCGGCAGCACCGCCGGAGGCCGGCGAATCTTTCGCTACGATCCTGGCCGATCTCGACCGTGTGATCATGCCGGGAATGACGCACTGGCCACATCCCGGCTGGTTTGCCTACTTCGCGGCGAACAACAGCCCGCCCAGCGTCCTCGCGGAGATGTGCATTGCCGCGCTGGGCGCGCAGTGCATGTCATGGAACACGTCGCCGGCCGCGACCGAACTCGAACAGGTGGTCATGGACTGGCTCCGCCAGCTCATCGGCCTGCCCGCCGCCTTCACGGGAGTCATCCAGGACACCGCGTCGACCGCGACGCTGGTTGCCATCATCTCCGCGCGGGAGCGGGCGCGGGAACGGCATGGCAACGTGCCGCTCGCCGTGTACGCCTCGCGCGAGGCGCATTCGTCCGTGGCCAAGGCGGTGCGGCTCGCCGGCCTCGGCGCTGACGCCTTCCGTCCCGTGCCGGTGGATGCCGGGTTTGCCCTCCGGCCTGACGCACTCCAATCCATGCTTACCGCCGATCGTGCCGCGGGTCTTACGCCCGCCTGCATTGTCGGCACCATCGGTACCACATCGTCCACCGCGGTAGACCCGATCGGCGCGATCGCGGAGATCGCCGAAACGCACGGCACCTGGCTGCACGTGGATGCCGCGTGGGCCGGGAGCGCGGCACTCCTGCCAGAATGCCGGCCGTACTTTGCCGGGCTCGAGCGGGCCGACAGCTACGTCTTCAATCCCCACAAGTGGCTGCTCACCAATTTCTTCTGCAGCGCCTACTTCGTGCGCGACGTGCCCCAGCTGATCCGCGCCTGCAGCGCCAACCCGGAATACCTCCGCGCGGCGCATGACGGCGAGGTGGTCAATTACCGTGACTGGGGCATTGCCCTGGGCCGGCGGTTCCGCGCCCTCAAGCTCTGGTTTGTGCTGCGCTCCTATGGCGCCGACGGCATCCGTGCCATGCTGCGCCGGCACCTGGAGCTTGCCGCGCAGTTCCGTTCCTGGGTCGAGGCGGAACCGGGCTTCGAGGTGATGGCACCATCGCCCTTTGCGCTGGTGTGCTTCCGCCATCGTCCTGCCGGCATGCCCGATGGCGACGAACTCGATCGCCACAACGAGGCCCTGCTCGCCCGAGTGAACGCCAGCCGCGAGGTCTTCCTCACACACACCCGTCTCGACGGCCACTACGCCATCCGCATGGCGATTGGCCAGTGGCAGACGGGCGAGGAGCATGTGGCCAGGGCGTGGGAGCTGGTGCGCGCGGCCGAAGGCCGTGCGCTGAGGGCTGAAAGCTGAAGGCCTTGAGCTTCCAGCCTTCAGCTTTCAGCCGTCAGCACCCCCAGCATCGGCGCCAGGAATCTTCCCGTCGGCGAGTCCGGCGTCTCGGCGACGAGTTCCGGTGGACCTTGCACCACCACGCGTCCGCCTTCCTTGCCGGCACCCGGTCCCATCTCGATGACCCAGTCGGCCCGCTTGATGACGTCGAGATGGTGTTCGATGACCACCACGGTATGTCCTGCGTCCACCAGCCGGTCGAGCACCTGCAGCAGGACGCGCACGTCATCGAGATGAAGTCCCGTTGTGGGTTCATCCATGAGGTACAGCTTGCGGCCGCCGCGCCGGCTGGCGCTGATCAGTTCCCGCGCAATCTTGAGCCGCTGGGCTTCGCCGCCCGATAGCGTCGTGGCGGGCTGGCCCAGCCGGAGATAGCCGAGGCCCACCTGCTGCAGCTGCCAGAGCGCGGCGCCCAGCCTGGGCTGATGGCGGAATCGCGTGATCGCCTCGGACACGCTCCACTGCAGCACGTCGTGGATGGAGTGTCCCTGGATCTTCACGTCGAGCACTTCGCGCTTGTAGCGCGTGGCGTTGCAGACCTCGCATGGCACGTAGACGTCGGCGAGAAAGACCATCTCCACCTGCACGTGCCCGGCGCCCTCGCACGCGTCACACCGGCCACCGGCCAGGTTGAAGGAGAAGGTGGACGCGGTGTAGCCTCGCTGGCGCGCCAGCGGTTGCGCCGCGAACAGCTCCCGGATCTCGTCGAATGCCTTGATGTACGTGACAGGATTGGACCTCGGGGTCCGCCCGATCGGGGACTGATCGATCAGCAGGACGTCGCTGACCAGCTCCGATCCGCTGAGCTCCCGCACCGCACCGATCTCCTCGCCCAGGTGCTGCTTGGCGGAGGAGCCCCCATGAAGGCGCTTTTCCAGTTGCCGATAGAGGATGTCGTGCACCAGCGTGCTTTTGCCGGAGCCGGACACGCCGGTGACGGCGGTGAGCGTTCCCAGCGGAATATCCACGTCCACGTCGTGCAGCGTGTGCAGCGACGCACCCCGCAGCTTGAGCCAGGCCGGCCCCGTTACGCGGCGCGCACTGGGCACGGCAATTCGCTTCCGGCCAGAGAGGTAGTCGCCGGTGAGTGAGGCGCCGGCATCGGCGAGCGAGCCGGCGTGCACCACTTCTCCGCCATGCTCGCCCGCACCCGGCCCCAGCTCCAGCATGTAGTCGGCCTGCTCGATGACCGCGGGATCGTGCTCCACCACCAGCACGGTGTTGCCCAGGTCGCGCAGGCGATGGAGCACCGCCAGCAGCCGCTCCGTGTCGCGCGGATG
>DAIMFY010000262.1:0-1433 GCA_036724295.1 Gemmatimonadales bacterium
ATCCGTCGGTGCTTGCCGCGCTCAATCCGTGGCACGCGATCGACCTCTTCATCCGGGACGGGGTCACCGGGTTCCTGGTCCTGAGCGCCATCGTGCTCGTGGTGACCGGTGCGGAAGCGCTCTACGCCGACATGGGCCACTTCGGGAAGCGCCCCATCCGGCTGGCATGGTTCGGCATGTGCCTGCCGGCGCTGATGCTCAACTACCTCGGCCAGGGCGCGCTGCTGCTCGAGCGGCCGGCCGCCGCCGTGAATCCGTTCTACCAGCTGGTGCCTGACTGGTTTCATTATCCCATGGTGATCATCGCCACGCTTGCGGCCATCGTGGCGTCGCAGGCCCTGATCTCCGGCGCGTTCTCGCTTACCCAGCAGGCGGTGCAGCTGGGTTACAGTCCGCGCGTGACGATCGTTCACACATCCAGCAGCGAGAAGGGCCAGATCTACATCCCCGAAATCAACAACTCGATGGGGGTGGCCTGCATTCTCCTGGTGCTCGGCTTCCAGAGTTCGTCCAACCTGGCCGCAACCTACGGTGTGGCGATCAACGGGACGATGATCATCACCAGTCTCCTCTTCTATCGCGTGGCCCGGGACCGGTGGCACTGGAGCGCGTGGCAGGCGGGCGGATTGGTGGCACTGTTCCTCGTTGTGGATGTGGGCTTCTTCGTCGCCAACCTCGTCAAGATTCCCGACGGCGGCTGGTTCCCGCTCATGGTTGCGGGAATCGCGTACATCCTGATGACCACATGGAAGCGGGGCCGGGACAAGCTCGCGGACATCGTGCAGCAGAACAGCCTGCCGCTCTCGCTCTTCCTGCAGGACATCGAGCGGCGGAAGCCGGTGCGGGTGCCCGGGATCGCCGTATTCATGACCAGCGCCACCGGCGTGGCGCCGCCGGTGCTGCTGCACCACCTCAAGCACAACAAGGTGCTGCACGAACGGGTGATCCTGATGTCGGTGGTTACCGAGGAAGTGCCGGTGGTCTGGGACAAGGACCGGATAGAAAGCCGGGATCTTGGCGCCGGCTTCTACCAGGTGATCGTGCGCACCGGGTTCATGGAGACACCCAATGTGCCGGCGGTGCTGCGGCGGCTCGACGATGGCGACATCAAGGGCTCACCCGGCCTGGTGAGCATCATGCAGACGTCGTTCTTCCTGGGGCGGGAAACGCTCATCGCGACCCATTACAAGCGCGGCGCGAGCGGCGCTGCCGGCGAGCACTGGATGATGTACTGGCGGAAGAAGCTCTTCGTGGTGATGACCCGCAACGCGCGCTCCGCGACTGCCTTCTTCGGTCTGCCTCCGAATCGTGTGGTGGAGCTGGGGGCGCAGATCCAGATATAGATGGGCGAGATGGGCAGGATGGGCGAGATGGGCGGGTGATGCCGGGTTAGCTTCGGCGCGCCCATCCTGCCCATCCTGCCCATCCTGCCC
>DAIMFY010000262.1:1533-3577 GCA_036724295.1 Gemmatimonadales bacterium
GCCCATCCTGCCCATCCTGCCCATCCTGCCCCGCCTACTCCTCGTACTGCTCCTTCAGCCGTGCCACCACCGCCGGATCGGCCAGGGTCGTCGTGTCCCCCAGGGCACGCCCCTCGGCGATGTCCTTGAGCAGCCGGCGCATGATCTTGCCGCTCCGGGTCTTGGGCAGGTCGGCGGTGAAGATCACGTCGTCGGGTTTGGCGATGGCGCCGATCTTGGTGGCCACGTGGTCGCGCAGGTCGTCCTTGAGCGAGGGACCGGCAGTGCTACCCTCCTTGAGGGTGACAAAGGCACAGAGTGCCTGGCCCTTGAGCTCATGCGCGCGACCCACCACCGCCGCTTCAGCCACGGACGGGTGATCCACCAGCGCGCTCTCGACTTCCATGGTGCCGATCCGGTGCCCGGCCACATTCAGCACGTCGTCCACCCGTCCCAGGACCCACCAGTAGCCATCCTCATCCAGCTTGGCGCCGTCGCCCGCGAAGTAACGTCCGGGAAAGCGGCTCCAGTAGGTCTGCACGTAGCGCTCGTCATCGCCGTAGATGGTGCGCAGCATGCCGGGCCAGGGCTGGGCCAGGGTCAGGAATCCGCCTCCCTTCTCCAGCACCGTGCCTTCGGCGTCCACAAGCTCCGCGTTGATGCCGGGGAAGGGAACGGTCGCTGATCCCGGCTTGGTGGTAGTGACACCGGGCAGTGGAGTGATCATTATTCCACCCGTCTCCGTCTGCCACCAGGTATCTACGATCGGGCACCGGCCACCGCCGATGTTGGCGTGATACCATATCCACGCTTCGGGATTGATGGGCTCGCCCACCGATCCGAGCAGCCGCAGTGTCGAGAGATCGCGCCCGGCCGGGTGTTCCGTGCCCCATTTCATGAATGCCCGGATGGCGGTGGGCGCGGTGTAGAAGACCGTCACGCCGTAGCGCTCCACCAGCCGCCAGAAGCGGTCCCGGCTGGGCCAGTCAGGCGCGCCTTCGTAGAGCAGGACGGTGGCACCGTTGGCCAGCGGGCCATACACCACATAGGAGTGACCGGTCACCCAGCCGATGTCGGCGGTGCACCAGAAGACATCCTCCTCCTTGAGGTCAAAGACGTACTTCGTGGTTGCCGCAGCCTGGGTGAGGTAGCCGCCTGTGGTGTGGACGATGCCCTTCGGCTTTCCGGTGGTGCCGGAGGTGTAGAGGATGAAGAGCAGGTCTTCGGCGTCCATCGGCTCGGGCGAGGAGATGCCGCTCTCGTGCTCGAGCAGGCGGTGCCACCAGTGATCGCGGCCATCCCGCATTTCGGCCCACGCTTCGTCACCCTCGCCACCTACCCGGCGGCGCACGACGACGACGTTCCGGATGCTGGGGCAGCCGGCGAGCGCCTCGTCGGCAAAGCGCTTGAGCGGCACCACCTGGCCGCGACGGTAGCCGCCGTCCGCCGTGATCAGGGCGACTGCCTGGGCGTCATTGATGCGGTCGCGGAGCGATTCGGCGCTGAAGCCCCCGAAGACGACCGAGTGCACCGCGCCGATGCGGGCACACGCCAGCATCGCGATCACCGCCTCGGGGATGAGCGGCAGGTAGATGGCGACACGATCGCCGCGGGTGACGCCGAGGCGGCGCAGCGCGTTGCTGCAGCGGCCAACTTCGCGGGCGAGGTCCCAGTAGGTGAGCACCCGGCGATCGCCCGGCTCGCCCTCCCAGATGATGGCGGCCTTGTTGCGCCGAGGACCATCGAGATGGCGGTCGAGGCAGTTGGCCGCGGCGTTGAGCTGGCCGCCCACGAACCAGCGGGCGTGCGGCGGTTGCCAGTCAAGCACCTGCTGCCACGGCGTGATCCAGTCGAGTGCGCGCGCCTCGTCAGCCCAGAAGGCCTCGGCGTCTTCCCCGCGCGTGTAGATGCCGGGTTGTGCGTTGGCGTTGGCCGCAAAGTCAGCGGGAGGCGGAAAGCGCCGGTCTTCGGAGAGAAGGGTATCGAGTTGGTGGCTCATGATCGTGGTTGGAGAGAGGATGAAGGGAAGGTAGTGCGAATCTCCAATTCCTGCCGCACGCTGCGA
>DAIMFY010000263.1:0-3565 GCA_036724295.1 Gemmatimonadales bacterium
CTTCCTCGAACTTGAGGTTGCGCACGCTGGGCTCGGTGACCGGTTCGAGCGACTCGCTCGACTTGGCTGTCTCCCAGCCGTCCCGCACCACTTCTTCCAGGGCCGACTGGCGGATGGCGTCACCGAAGCGCCGGCGCACCACTGCTTCCGGCGCCTTGCCCTGGCGGAATCCGGGCAGCCGGGCGCGCTTGGCGTAATACTTGAGTGCCTTGTCCTCGGCGGCGCGCACTCGCTCCACCGGCACCGTGACCTTGAGGGAACGCGATGCCACGTCTTCAGCGGTCTTTTCGACCAGAATGTCCGTCGTCATGGCCGGAAAGGTAGCCGCCCGCGGAGGGGACGGTCAAACAGGTGGTGGCTTGACGCCGGGGCGGGAAGTGGGAGTATTGTGGCGTGGCCACAATCCTCGTTGTCGATGACGAACCATCGGTGCGGCGCGCCGTGCGCCGCCACTTCGAGCTGGTCGGCATGGACGTCATCGAGGCGGCCAGCGGCGCCGAGGGCCTCGACATCCTCCAGCGCAGCGATCTCGTCGATGCGGTGGTCTGCGACGTCGTCATGCCGGAGCTGAACGGGGTGGCGCTCTACGACGCCATCGTGCGGCAGACGCCCAGGCTGCGCAATCGAGTGGTGTTCCTGACGGGCCTGGCAGGCGAGCCGGCGGTGGACGAACTGATCGAGGCCCGCGGCGTTCCCCTGGTGAGCAAGCTGCACGATCTCACGATTCTGCTCGACGCGGTCCGGCTGGCCCTGCTCCGTTCGTCGGGGTCGCCGCCGCCGTAGTCGGGGCGGACCGCGGTCCGTCCGTATCCGGACTGGACCGCGGTCCGCCCCGACCGGCGGCGGCCTTGTCCAGCAGCTGCCGTACCCGTGACGCCAGCGCGTCTGGCGCAAACGGTTTCGACTGGAATGGGGCTCCCATCGGCAGCATTCCCCGTTCCGTCACTTCCTCTCCCGTATAGCCGGACATGAAGAGCACCGGAAGCCCCGGCGCCAGTTCATCGAGCCGCGCCGCCAGCTCCCGGCCACCCATGTCGGGCATGGCGACATCGGTCACCACCAGGGCGATGTCCGATTCCTGCTGCTGAAAGACGTCGAGCGCCTGCCGACCGTCGGCCGCCTCGATGATCGTGTAGCCGAAGTTCCGCAACGCGCGCGCCGCGAGCAACCGCACCATCGGTTCGTCCTCCACCAGGAGCACCGTTTCCGAGCCCCCCTTCGGCGGCATGCGCCTCGGTCCGGAGGGCCGCTCCGCGGGCTCGGGCGAGAGCGGGAGGTAGGCCTTGAACACCGTTCCCTGGCCCACCTCACTGTAGGCGAAGATGAAGCCGTTGCTCTGCTTGATGATGCCGTACGCCGTGGAGAGGCCGAGCCCTGTGCCACGGCCCACCGGCTTGGTCGTGAAGAAGGGTTCGAAGATCCGGTGCATGGTGGCGTCGTCCATTCCCATGCCCGTATCGCTGACCGCCATCATCACGAACTCGCCCTTCGGCAGCGACAGGTCGGGATGCCTGAGGGCGTAGCTGTCGTCGAACTGCTGCAGGGCGGTCTCGATGGTGATGCGCCCGCCCGTCGGCATCGCGTCGCGGGCATTGAGCACCAGATTGAGCAGCACCTGCTCCAGCTGTCCCGGATCCGCATGGCTGCAGCACGGCAGGGGCGAGAGGCGCGTCACCAGGTGATGCTGCTCCGCGACCGAGCGCTGCAGCATGGGCAGCAGCTCCTGGATGACGACATTGAGGTCCACGGTGCGGGGATGCAGGACCTGCTGGCGGCTGAAGGCGAGCAGCTGGCGCGTCACATCGGCGGCCCGGCGCGCTGCCTTGAGAATCTCCTGGACGTCGCCTTCGCGTGCGTCGCCCGGCGAGAGGCTTCGCAGCAGGAAGTCGCCGAAGCCGAGGATCGCGGTCATCATGTTGTTCACTTCGTGTGCCACGCCGCCGGCCAGGCGGCCGGTGGCCTGCATCCGCTCCGCCCGGCGGAGATTGTCATCCAGCCGGCGCCGCTCGGTGATGTCGACGGCGGTGACACAGACCCCGATCACCGCCTGCTGCTCATCGCAGACCGGTGCGTAGGTGATGTCGAACTGGGCGCTGCCGTCGCCGGGCGCAGTCTCCACGCTCAGTCGCTGACCGGTGAGGGCGCGCTGGAACGGCTCGTCCGACAGCAGGTTCAACTCCCGGATCCGCATCCCGATGCCGACGCGCGCGCCCAGCCGGTCCTCGGCCCGGGCGGCCGCGGCGTTGTAGAGCCGCACCCGCCCCTCCCGGTCCAGCAGCACCAGCGCCTGCGACGTGGTATCGAAGATGGTGCGGAGGTCGGCCTCGGAGCGGCGGAGCGCCGCCTGGGCTCGTTCCCGTTCCCCCCGTTCCCGCTCGCGCTCCAGCGCGGTGCGAACGGCGGGCCCGATCCGCGTCAGGTTGCTCTTCAGCACGTAGTCGGTGGCGCCCGCCTTCATGCACTGGACGGCGGTCTCTTCGTTGATGGAGCCGGTGACGATGATGAACGGGACGGTGGAGGCCCACGCCCGGGCCAGTTCCAGCGCCCGCATGCCGTCGAACTGGGGCAGGGAGAAATCGGAAAGGATGATGTCGGGGCGGAACTCCCGCAGCGCCTGGACGAAGTCGTCGCGCGCGCTGACCCGGCGCACCTCACAGCCGAGCCCGGCGCGGTCCAGCTCGAACTCCAGCAGTTCGGCGTCCATGGCAACGTCTTCAAGCAGGAGTACTTGCAGCGGCGCAGCGGTCATCTGCTATCTGTCCAGGCGGCGGCGGACCGCCAGCAAAGAGCCGGGGAAGGGCAATCGGTCAACATTCGCCACCTGCCGCGGTCCTGTCAAACACTTGCCAGACTTGACCGGGCGCCGTCCAAGGCCCATGCTCATCACGGGGTGCCGCGGGATGGCTCTCCATTCCTGATCATACGACGCGCCAGGCGCGTGCCTATAGCCCGAGGGCCCTTTCATGTCTGATGACCGTGCTTCCGCCAAACCGCGCGCGACGCGCCGGGCAGGAGGGAAGGGCGTTTCCACCACCGCATCCCTGAACGGCCGGGACGAGCCGGACGCGCTGGACGCCGCCGAGCTGCTGGAAGTCCTCACCGCCGTGAAGCGGGGTGACTTCACCGTCCGCTTGCCTCGCGACCGGGTCGGCGTCCGGGGCAAGGTCGCCGACACGTTGAACGACATCATCCAGATGAACCAGGACCTGGTCACCGAGATCGACCGGGTGAGCCAGGTGGTGGGCAAGGAAGGGCGCATCAGCCAGCGCGCCTCGCTGCGGGGTGCCGGCGGCTCGTGGGCGGCGCCGGTCAACTCCGTCAACGCGCTGATCGGCGACCTGGTGCAGCCGACCGCCGAGGTGGCGCGGGTGCTCGGTGCCGTGGCCAAGGGCGACCTCTCCCAGAACATGGCGCTCGACATCGATGGCCGGCCGCTCATGGGTGAGTTCCTGCGGATCGGCCGCACGGTGAACGGCATGGTGGACCAGCTTGGCCTCTTCGCCTCGGAAGTCACCCGCGTGGCGCGCGAGGTGGGCACCGAGGGCAAGCTGGGCGGCCAGGCGCA
>DAIMFY010000264.1:0-1379 GCA_036724295.1 Gemmatimonadales bacterium
CCCTCGACCGCGATCAGGTCAGCAAGCAGACCCGGCTTGATCCGTCCACGGTCATTGAGCCCGAAGATGTCGGCGTTGCCGGCCGTCGCGGCGTGAACCGCCTGCGACGGCGTCATGCCGTAGTCCACCATGAGCTCCAGCTCCCGCACGTTGGTGCCGTGCGCAAAGACACCCACATCGCCGCCAAAGCAGATGTCCACACCGGCATCGAGCGCGGCACGGAAGCTGGCGCGCTTTTGTTTCATCCGCGCTGGCTCGGGCTGGCCCGGTTTCCAGCCGCGATAGATGGAGACGGCTTCGGTCGCCGCGAGCGTGGGGCAGTACCCCACATGATGCTCCGCCATCAGCCTGAAGACCTCGGGCGTCCCGTTGTCGCCGTGTTCGATGGTGCGAACGCCGGCGAGTGCCGCACGCCGCATTCCTTCCGCCGTGCCGGTATGCACCGCCACGAACCGTTTGGCGCTGCCCGCCACCTCGACCGCCAGCTTCATCTCGGCTTCGGTGAACGTCGGTTCCGATTCGCCGTGCGGGCCCCAGCCGTAGTCACCGTAGAGCTTGATCCAGTCGGCACCCTTGCCGATCTGGTCACGGATCACCCGCGTGAGCCCATCCACGCCATCGGCTTCTTCCGCGCCGAAGGCCATGTCACGCTCCGGGGCGCCACGGGGCCCATAGGAGCCGGTGGCAACGATGGCGCGCGTGCTTGCGAGAATGCGGGGACCCGGGATAATGCCCTGCCTGATGGCATCACGGAGGCCGACGTCCGCATAACCGGCGCCTTCGGTGCCGAGATCGCGCTCCGTGGTGATACCGGCATCGAGCGTCGTGCGCGCGGCGACGGTGGCGCGCGCGATGCGGAGCGCCAGCGGCTCGTACAGCACCTGCCGGTCCCACGGCGCCTCATTGTAGGGGTGAAGCAAAAGGTGGGAATGGCCCTCGATCATGCCGGGCATGAGCGTGAGCCCGCTGAGCGAGATGACCTGTGCACCAGTGGCGGAGATGTCCCCGGCCGGGCCCACCTGCGCGATGGTATCGCCCTGGACCAGGACAGCCCAGCCGCGATGGGGCTGATCGGTGATGCCGTCGTAGACGGCGTCAGGCCTGAGCACGATTGCCGATTGGGCGGCGAGCGGCGGAGCAATGGTGAGTGCCGCCACCATCACGACATACGCGCGAA
Organism: Gemmatimonadales bacterium; assembly: GCA_036724295.1. Taxonomy (GTDB): domain Bacteria; phylum Gemmatimonadota; class Gemmatimonadetes; order Gemmatimonadales; family GWC2-71-9; genus CAMLHP01. Next base: position 1,178 of record DAIMFY010000264.1, read on the forward strand.
GGATCCGCATGCGGACTCCTCTGCTGGCGGGCCGACGGAGCGGCCCATAGGTTAGGGGGATGGTCCTCACCAATATCGCATCATCCGCCGAAACGGGCCTCCGCGCGTTCATTGCCCGGCTCCCGAAGACGGAGACCCACCTCCATATCGAAGGGGCGCTGCCGCTCGCGCTGCTGCGGCAAGTTGCGCCCGACCGGTTCGC
>DAIMFY010000264.1:1479-3545 GCA_036724295.1 Gemmatimonadales bacterium
CGGGCCATCGAGGACCCTGCGGTGGTGGACCTGCTGCTCGAGCGCGACGTGACCTGCGATGTCTGCATCACCAGCAACGTGAAGCTCGGCGTGGTACCGTCGTATGAGGCACATCCGATCGGCCGCCTGCTCGATGCCGGCGTCCGCTGCACGGTGAGCACCGACGATCCGTTCTGCTTCGGCGGCACACTGAGCGACGAATACCTGTATCTTGCAGGGTCGCTCCGGTTTACTTCGCGCCAGCTGGCCTGTGTGGCCCGGAACGGGTTCGAGGTGGCGGCCATGCCCGAACCGGCGCAGCGGGAAATCCTGGACCAACTCGATGAGATGACGCACGGCATCTAGGCAGTATGGCAGGGTGCTGGTGTGCTTTCGCGCTTCTTGTGTGATCCTGATGTCCTCCATCGGGCGTTGCCCAGGGTGAGCCATGCTGACCCACCGCGTTGCGTTCGCACTTGTTGCTGTCTCCCTGCTGATGGCGGGTGCGCCATCTGCCCGACCGCTGCCGCTGGTCCACCCCAATGACAACCGGCTACCCGCCGGCACGCTGCGGCATGACACGCTGACGCTCCGGCTGGTCGTCACGATGGCGCGCTGGTACCCCGAGCGGCCCGGCGGTCCCTTCGTGGACGTGCCGGTATTCGCCGAGGAAGGCCGCGCGCCGCAGGTCCCCGCGCCGCTCATCCGGGTGCCGACCAGAACGGTGCTGCGCGTCAGTCTTCGCAACGCTCTCCCGGATTCAACGCTTCAAGTTGTGGGATTGGCACGGCATCCCCTGGATAGCCTCGCACCCGAACCGGTGCCGGCCGGCGCCACGCGCACCTTCGTCTTCGAGGCAGGCGCGCCCGGCACCTACATCTACAGCGCCACGCCGGGGAAGGTGAACCCGGACAGCACCGAACAGCAGCAGCTGGCCGGGGCGCTGGTGGTGGACTCCGCAGCCACCCATGCGCCGGATCGCGTGTTCGTGATGAACATCTGGAGTCAGGTCGACACGTCGGCGCTCGGCGGGCACAATGTGCTCGCCATCAACGGGCGGACCTGGCCCTGGACCGAGCGCCTCGAGACCTGGGTGGGCGATACCGTCCAGTGGCGATTCCTGAACGCCACCGTGCGCGGGCATCCGATGCACATGCACGGGTTCTACTTCCGGCTGGATGCCAAGGGCGGACCCGGCGCCGACACCGCCTTCGCGCCCGACCGCCGGGAGTGGCTCGTTACCCAGCAGATGCTGCCGTTCAGCACCATGCACATCACCTGGGCGGCACCCAATCCGGGCAACTGGCTGTTTCACTGTCACCTGGCGTTCCACATTGCCCCGGAGAATGCACTCGAGTGGCCCACTCACCCTGGCGAAATGGCCAACCACATGGTGGGGTTGGTGCTCGGGATCGCGGCGCGGTCCAGGGTCACGGCGTCCCTGCCCCCAGCCCGTGACAGCGCCGTGGTCTACGTGGACGAGGGACCGCAGCGTGGGCATGCGCCGCGCACCCGGGAGTACGTTGTTGGCTCCGGCGGACGCGTTCCGGCACCAGATTCACTGCCGAACACCAGCGAAATCCTGGTCCTCACGCGCGGCGTACCATCGATCGTCACCGTTGTGAACCGGCTCCGGGAGGCGACCGCCGTACACTGGCATGGGCTGGAACTGGACGACAGCTATTCGGATGGAGTGGCGGGATGGAGTGGCGCCGGTTCGCACCTGGCGCCGGAGATCCCGGCAGGAAAATCGTTCACCGCCCGGCTGCTGGCTCCGCGTGCCGGGACGTTCATCTACCACGCGCATCTCGACGACATTGAGCAGTTGAGCTCCGGGCTGTACGCACCAATGATCGTGCTGGAACCCGGCACCCACCTCGATCCGGCCACCGATCACGCATTCATCGCCGGCTGGGACAGCCCGCACGGGAGCCCGTCGGTGCCCCCATACCTGCTCATCAATGGTGACTCGGTGAGCTCGCCACCAATCCGCATCGTCCAGGGACGAGCCCAGCGCCTCCGTTTCATCAACATGGGGCTGGCGGGAATGGTGACCTATACGCTGTGGCGTGACAGCACGCCGGTCA
>DAIMFY010000265.1:0-3529 GCA_036724295.1 Gemmatimonadales bacterium
TCATGTGGGGAATGGCCACGTTCACGATGCTGGTGTCCACCAGCTCGAGCACGCTGGCCAGCACCACCGCGAACGCGATGACATACCGATATTGGAAGACCTCCGCCCGGTCCCTCGGTGCGGGCCGGGCGGGCAGCGCCAGCGTCGCCATGGTCAGTGCGTCGTGATGGTGACTTCGACGCTCATCCCCGGCCGGAGCGGATGATCGGCGGCCGCGCGATTGTCGACGGCGATCCTGACCGGCACCCGCTGTACCACCTTGGTGAAGTTGCCAGTTGCGTTATCGGGCGGCAGCAACGCAAACCGAGCGCCGGTGGCCGGCGACAGGCTCTGCACCGCGCCATGAAACGTGACACCCGGGTAGGCATCCACCGAGAACTCGGCGGAATCACCGGGGCTCACGTGCTCCAGCTGGGTTTCCTTCAGGTTGGCGGTCACCCAGACGCCGCTGTCGGGCACCACCGCCATCAGCTGCTGGCCCACCTGCACCAGCTCGCCCGGCTCGACGCTGCGCCGCGCCACGATGCCGCTCGCCGGCGCGGTGATCACGGAATAGGAAAGCTGGAGCAGGGCGTTGTCCACCGAGGTCTGGGCGGCGGCGAGCTTGGCATCGGCTGCGCGAACGTTGGCCGCGGCAGCGGTGACATTGCTGCCACCCGCCGACGCCTGACGCCGGGCCGCGTCGAGGTTGGCGTGCGCCGCCTCGGCGGCGGCGCGGGCCGCATCCAGTTGCTGCGCCGAGACGATCTGCTTGGCGGCGAGGCCTGCGTAGCGTGCGAGGTCGGCATCGGCCTTCCGCGCGTCCGCTTCTGCCGCCGCGACGGAAGCCTGCGCACTCGCCGCCGAGGCACGCGTGGAGCTGAGCTGGGCTTCCGCCTGGCCCACGCCGCGCGTGCCGGCCGCCGCCCGCGCCGTTGCGAGGTCGGCCTGGGCCTGCTCCAGCCGCACCCGCACGTCCCGGTCATCCAGCACCACGAGGGTGTCACCCTCGGTCACGTGTGCATTGTCGTCCACAAGGACGCGCGCCACGAACGCCGACAGCTTCGGCGCGATGGGCGTGATGTGTCCGTCCACCTGCGCGTTGTCGGTGGACTCATGATTGCGTCCATAGAGGTAGCGCTTCACACCCCAGGCGAGCAGCAGCACGCCGATTACGCCGGCAATGAGCCATGGGTTGAAGCGGCGGCGTGGACGCCTCGCCGCTTGCTCATCCGCCACGTGGGCCTGCTCGCGCTGCACGCCGGGGTCGTTCAGGACATCTGTTGCCATGATGATTCCAGTCGAGTGTTCAGTGTTCGTTGTTGAGCAGGCCCACGGCCTGCATTGCGCCGACTTCCGCCGTGCCGAGCGCGGCGTGCGCCTGGATCATCCCATTGCGCGCGGCCACGACGGAGCCCTGTGCGTTCGATGTCTCCACCGTGCCGGCCACGCCCGCGGCAAACCGCTCACGCGCCTGGTCCAGCTCCTGTTCCGCGAGCTGCAGCCGCGTCTCCGCGAGCGTCACCTGCTGGCGGGCGGACGAAAGGTCGAGGAGCGCGCTCCGCACTTCAGTGGCGACACGCCGGTACAGGTCGCCTTCGCGGATCTGCTGGGCGTCGAGACGGAGCGACTGCTCCTCGATCCGGCGCTGGCGACGGAATCCGTCCAGCAGCGGCACCTTCACGCCCACCTCCACATGCCACACATTCGACAGCCGGTCGAGGCCGGGGCCGGTCTCCTGCACCGCCCCCTGGACTCCGAGCGAGGGCAGTTGTTCTCGCCGCACCGCCGTGGCGGAGCGCTCGATCGAGCGGGTGCGCGCCAGCTCGGCGGCGATCTCGGCGCGATGGGTGAAAGCGTAGGCCACGGCCGAATCGGCATCCGCGGGGATGCCATCGGCAATGCTCGCGATGGAGTCAGGCAGCACGATGGGCACCGTGGGCGGCATCGCCAGCGCCCGGCTCAGGTCCAGCCGGGCGCGATCCCGCTGGTTACGGGCAAGCTCCAGGTCCGTGCGCGAGGCGGCAAAGGCCACCTGGCTGCGGGTCGCGTCGATCGCCGCGCTGACCCCAGCCTCGAGCAGGTCACGCGCCTGCTGATAGAGCGAGGCCGCGATGGTGCTGTCGGCTTCGCGCGCGCGCACCGTCTCGAGCGCTGCCGCATAGCGGAGATAGGCCACACCTGCTGACGTCGCCGCCAGGTTGCCGGCGGCGCGGGCGTCGAGCCCGGCTGCGACAGCGCTGTCACGGGCGGCCGACACACGGGAAAGCGCTGCCGCGTCGAAGATCGTCTGGCTGCCTGCCAGGGTAAGCCGCCAGATATTGAACGGGTCGGTGACACCGGTGAACTCGGCGATGCCGAACTCATCGAGGTTCATTGTCTGCCGGCCGAAGGTGGCGCCGCCATTGATGCTGGGAAGCAGGTCCGCCCGGCGTTCGCCGACACGAGCGCTGGCCACCCGGGCGTTGAGCCGGGCGAGCGCCGCACTCGTGGCGCGCGTGCGGCCGATCTGCATGGCGGCTTCCAGGGTCAGTGGCTCGGGAAGGGTGGTGTCAGCTGGCTGCTGGGCGCCAAGCGCCGAGTGCTGAGGACTGAGCGCGAGGACGAGGAGGACGAGAATGAAACGTCGGATCATTGAGTCGTGATGGCCGAGGGCACACGGAGCCCATTGAGGAGAAGATCGGTGATGCCCTCGACGACCTGCGCATCGCTCAGCGCGTCAGGATCGTAGGTGGCAAAGAAGGTCTGCAACTGCGCGGCATGGACCACGAGCATCTGGATGGCTCGGCTCGCAAAGCCATGCTTCACCGCGCGGAACTCGCCCAGCTCCACGCCGCGCTGGATGATCCCGTCCAGGGTCCGGCGAGTGGCAAGGATCACTTCGTCGGAATAGAAGCGGGCGAGCTCGGGGAAATGCGCCAGTTCGCGGTGCATCAGCCGGGAGATGTCCACGAGACGATCATCCATCAGCGTGCGCCACATGGCGGCGATGAAGCTGCGGACGAGATCCGTGGGGGAGCCGTCTCTGGTGTCATTCTTGGCCTGGAAGTCGGTGAGCCGGCTGACGATGTGACGCCGTACGGTGGCGCGGAAGAGCGCCTCCTTGGAGTCGAAGTAGCAGTACAGCGTGCCCTTGCTGACGCCAGCGCGCTCCGCCACATCCTCCAGGCGAGCCCGGGTGTAGCCCTGATCGCCAAAGACGTGCAGCGCCGCGGCGAGAATCTCGTCCGGGCGGTCTTCGGGGCGCCGCTGCCAGCGTGGCTCGCGGTCACAGGGGATTTTGGGGTCTGGCACTCGTTCCATCGCGTAACACCTAATTAACTGACCGGTCGGTAAGTTATGTGGACAAAATCGGGAGTCAAGGGGAGGGGGCTCAAGGCCGAAAGCTGAAGGCTGCTGGCGATATCCTCGCGTCTCGTGTCCCGGCTCCACAGCCAGTAGCCAGCAGCCGTCTTGAGGCTTTACCTTCCCCGCATCACCTCTCCCGGAGGCCCGGCCGATGTCGGAAGCATTCCGCAGTTCCGACGAATTCGACGAGCAGGCCCACCAG
>DAIMFY010000266.1:0-3521 GCA_036724295.1 Gemmatimonadales bacterium
TCGATCGGATCCACCTCCGCGTCGAGGACCTCGAGGCCGGCGTCGCGCAGGGCGTGCTCCACTTCATCCCGCAAGGCTCCAGAACTGAGGACACCGCCGGCGAGTGCCACCCGGCGAACCCCGGTCCGCTCGGCCAGGCCGGTCACCAGCTCCACCAGCTGGCCGCCGGCGTACGCCACCACAGCTTGTGCCGCCGTGTCGCCTTCGGCGGCGGTGTCGAGCACCACCCGCGCTAGTGCCGCCACTTCCTTGGGACCGGCCGCAGCCGCCCAGCGCACGAGTCCGTCGAAGTTGCCCACGTGCGCCGCGCTCACCAGCCGGTCCTCCAGCGCGCTCGGCGCAGCCAGGCCATCGTGTCCCAGGCTCACGCGCATCAGTGCTGCCCGGCCGATATCGTAGCCGCCACCGCCGTCGCCCATCTGCCATCCGTAGCCGCCCATGCGCGTCATGCTGCCGCTGCTGTCGCGCGCAGCGGCAATGCTGCCGGTGCCGGCGCAGAGCACCATCCCAGCCTCGTCTCCAAACGCTGCGCGGAGCGCAAGAGCGATGTCGGTGGTGACATGGACCTGGTCGGCCACGTCCTCACCCCGAAGCGCCCGCGCCAGTTCGTCCGCTTCGGCCTCCCGGCCGGCGCCCGCAGCGCCCACGATCAGCACCTGCCCGCGGAGCTGGCCCGCTTCCGCGAGCGCCTGGCGCGCTGCCGCCGCGATGGTGGCGGCACTGGCCATCGCCCGGCCCGGACGCACCGCCGCGCCCGTTGCGCGAACGCGCGCACGCTCGGTGCCATCCACCCGCACGGCGACGACCGTCTTGGTTCCCCCGACGTCTGCTGCGATCACCACGTCTGCCATCAGCTCCGGCTCCTCAGCATGCTCGACCCGACTCCAACGCTTACCGCGACCAGTGTTCCCAGCGGAACGTACCACGGCCAGGCCAGCTTTCCGACTGGCGCGAGCCAGGTGAGTCCATTCACCCCGGCGAGCTGCTTCGCGAAGACTACCACCAGCATCGCGAGGACGGTGACGACGACGGCCCGGATGGCGTCTACTCCGGCGGCCTGCGGCCATCTGCCGGCCAGGATGTAGGTACCCAGCAGCGCCCCATACGTGATCGACGCAATGCTGAGGGCCAGTACCACCACCGGCGTGTCAGTGCCGCTCGCAAAGTAGAAGAAGAACAGTGCCGCTCCCACAAGCGCGAGTCCCCAGGCCGCGGAGAAAGCGCGTCCGACCTTGAGCAGGTGTGCCGGGTCGGTCCGCCCGGTGATCCCTGCATAGAGGTCATGCGTGACGGACGACGCCAGTGCGTTGATGGAGGAGCTGATGGTGCTCATGGCCGCCGCGAGGATTCCCGCGACCACGAGGCCCGCCAGTCCGCTCGGCAGGTGCTCGATGATGAAGCGCGGGAAGATCGTATCGCCCTGGACGTTGTCGGGCGCAAGACCCGCCGCCCAGATGGCCGAGCCGACCAGCAGGAAGAGCAGGAACTGGAGAATGACCACCACGCCACTTCCAATCAGCGCTCGTTGCGCAGAACGGAGTGAGCGGGTGGCCAGGAGCCGCTGGACGATGAGGTGATCCGTGCCGTGCGACGCCGCGGAGAGCAGCGCCCCGCCCACGATACCGCCGAGCAGCGTGTAGGTGTCGGTGAGGTTCACGTGCAGGTTGAACATCCGCAGCTTTCCGGCGGCCGCCGAGAGGGCGAGCGACTGGCTCATTCCGCCGGCCATGTTCCACGCGATCCAGAGTGCGACCATCCCGCCGGCGACATAGATCGCGAGCTGGACCACATCGGCCCAGACCACCGCCTTGAGCCCGCCGAACCAGGTGTAGACCAGGGTGATGATGCCCATGGCGACGATCGCCGTCGGAATGCTCCAGCCGGTGAGCAGGGCCAGCGGAATGGCGCCGGCAAAGATGCGGACGCCGTCGCCGAGGAAACGGGTGATGAGGAAGACCACGGACACCACTCGCCGCGAGCGAACGCCGAAGCGTCGCTCCAGGCGCTGGTAGGCTGTCTCCTGGGTTCCCTCGAAGTAGCCGGGCAGCAGCCACGCGGCGACGCCGACGCGCCCGATCAGGTAGCCGAACGCCAGCTGAATGAAGGTGAGGTCTCCGCGGGCGCCGATGGTGGGAACCGAGATCACCGTCAGCGCAGACGTTTCCGTGGCGACGATCGAGAACAGGATCGCGAAGGTGGGGAGATCCCGCGCACCAAGGAAATAGTCGCCGGCGGTGCTCTGGCGGCGAGTGGCCCAGAAGCCGATGGCCACCATGGCGGCGAAGTAGGCGGCGATGACGGCGAAGTCGAGGGTGGTCATGCAATCACGAAAGTGCGAGAGTCACGAAGCCACGAAGTCACGAAAAAGGGGAGGCGACGTTGCCTCCCCCGAAATGGAATGATTCCGACCGTGGGCCTATGCGGTGAAGCTGCTGCCGCACCCGCAGCCGCCGGATGAATTGGGATTGCTGAAGGTGAAGCCGCTGCCCTGCATGGAGGTCACGTAATCGATGGAGATGCCGTTGAGGTACTGCGCGCTGAAGCCATCCACCAGCACGCGGACACCGCCGATCGCCAGGACCATGTCATCCTCCAGCGGCTGCTCCTCGATGTTCAGGCTGTACTTGAAGCCGGAGCAGCCGCCCGGCAGCACGCTCACGCGGAGCCCCGCCGTTTCCACCGGCACCTGCTCGGCCGCGATGAACTTCTGTACCTCCGCGACCGCCGCGTCGGAGAGGTTGAGGCTGAAGCCGGAAATGGCCTGGTCTGTCCCGCTCATGGATGCGCTCCTGAAGGTGCTGATTCAAGCGGAACGTTAAGGGAACGGATCGGAGAAAGTCAACGGTCTACGGTCGGCTGTCGACTGTTGACCGTCGGCCGTCGACCGATTCTACCACCCGATCCGCCACGTTCCGCCGCACCGGTCCCCATCGGTCATTGTTCCGGGTCGGGTTGACCCGGTTGCTGAGCAGAACGATCACCAGGTCCCGCGTCGGATCGATCCAGATCGACGTGCCGGTAAAGCCGGTATGACCGAAACTGTGTTCGCGCGAGATCCACTTGCCACCGCTGCTCAGCCCCGATGGCGTGTCCCAGCCCAGCGCCCGGCTGGATCCGTGCGGGATGTCCTGGCGGATGACGAAGCGTCGCTCGCTCGTCGGCGGCGGCGGCCAGAGATATGTGGCGCTCGTGTCGTGCGACCCGAGGCCCTCCAGCAGCCAGTCGCCGAACCGCAGCAGGTCGCGCGCCGAGGAGAAGAGCCCTGCGTGGCCGGAGACGCCGTCGAGCCGGGCCGCATTTTCGTCGTGCACTTCGCCGCGCAACGTTCGCCCGCGCCAGGGGTCGTTCTCCGTCGGCGCGATGCGGGGCAGCCAGCAATCCGGCGGGAGATAGCGCGTGTCCTCCATGCCGAGCGGCGCGAAGAGCCGGCGGTGGAGCAGGGAATCGAGCCGCTCGTGATACACCGACTCGATGGCCTGCGCCAGCACGATGGCGCCGAGATCGGAATAGACGAACCGGGT
>DAIMFY010000267.1:0-3517 GCA_036724295.1 Gemmatimonadales bacterium
CGGTGGCACTGAGCCCCGCCATCTCGGCGCTCATCGTCGTGCTCGCGGTCATCGGCATCGTCTACGGCGCGCTCGTCGCGATGGTCCAGCCCGACTTCAAGCGGCTGGTGGCCTACAGCTCCGTGAGCCACCTCGGCTTCGTCATGCTGGGAATCTGGGGCCTGACGCTGCAGAGCGTGCAGGGTGCCCTGATGGTCATGATCGCCCACGGCCTCTCCACCGGCGCGCTGTTCCTGCTCATCGGCATGCTGTACGAACGACGCCACAGCCGGGACATCGCGGCGTTTGGCGGTATCGCGCGCAGCGTGCCCATCCTGAGCCTGCTCCTCACGCTGGTGGCATTCTCGTCGATCGGCCTGCCCGGGCTCAACGGGTTCATCGGGGAGTTCCTGGTCCTGCTGGGCAGCTATGGGCGCTACCCGTGGGCCACTGGCATAGCCACGACCGTGGTCATCTTCGCGGCGGCGTACCTGCTCTGGGCCATCGGACGAATGATCTACGGCAAGGTGGACAAGCCCGAGAACGAGACGATGCACGATCTCTCGCTGCGTGAGCTGATCGTCCTGGCGCCGCTGGTGCTCGGCATCGTATGGATGGGGCTCTATCCGGCGCCGCTGCTTCGGCGGACCGAAGGGTCGGCCCGGCAGCTCATCGAGTATGCACAGCCGGGTCGCTCCAGTGCGATCAACCCCGCCGGTGTCGAGGTGCAGCCGTGAATGCGATCGACCTGACGACTCCGCTGGGTATCGCCCAGGCGCTGGTGCCCGAGCTCATTCTGGCCGGTTTCGCGCTGGCGGTGCTGCTGGTGGTTGCCTGGCGCCACCGGACCCCGGCGGACAGCCGGCTCGCCGGATGGCTGAGCGCGGCAGGGCTGGTGGCATCCGGTGCCGGGCTCGCCTGGCTCTGGGCCACCGACGCCCGGGCGGATGGCCTGGCACAGATGGTTGCACTGGACTCGTTTCGCTACGCTGCCGGCGCGATCATCCTCTTCGCGGCGCTCGCCACCGTGCTGGTGTCGCTGAACTACCTCGAGCGCGAAGGGATGCTGGCCCCCGAGTACTATCCGCTGGTGCTCCTGGGCACGGCCGGCATGCTGTTCCTGGCGGGGGCGGCCGATCTCATCGTGCTCTTCCTCGGGCTCGAGGTCATGTCGGTTGCGGTGTACGTCCTGGCCGGTTACGACCGGCGGAACGTCTTCTCCGCCGAGGCGGCCCTCAAGTACTTCCTGATCGGCGCGTTCGCCTCCGGGTTCCTGCTCTACGGCATTGCGCTCACCTACGGTGCCACCGGCCAGACCAACATTCCGCTCATCGGCGCGGTGCTTGGTGTGGGGTCGCCGTCGCTGCTTGCCCGCATGGGCCTCGGCCTCCTCCTCATTGGTCTCGGGTTCAAGGTGGCCGCCGTGCCGTTCCACATGTGGGCTCCTGACGTGTACGACGGCTCGCCCACGCCCATCGCCGGCTACATGGCAACCGGCGTCAAGGTCGCGGCGTTCATCGCGCTGACCCGGCTGCTCGTCGAGGCGTTTCCGTCGCTGGACCAGTTCTGGCAGCCGGTCGTCGGCGTGCTCGCCGCTGTGACGATGATCGTGGGCAACCTGATCGCGCTGGCACAGAAGACCCTCAAGCGGATGCTGGCCTACAGCTCCATCGCGCACGCCGGCTACCTGCTCGCGGCGCTCTGGCCCGGGACCCATCTGGGCGCCAGCGCGGTAATGCTGTACCTCGGCGCCTACACGCTCACCACCCTTGCCGCGTTCATCCTGCTCGGTTCGCTGGGACGGAATGGCGAGCGCGCGGTGCGTTTCGATGATATCGCGGGCCTCGCGCACCGCCGGCCCTGGACCGCGTTCGCGCTTGCCATCTGCATGCTCAGCCTCCTGGGCTTTCCAGGCACGTTCGGTTTCATCGGCAAGTGGTACATCATCCAGGCCGTGGTGGCGGCACACCAGTACATCCTGCCGGTGATCCTGGTAATCACGAGCGTGATTTCCGCGGGCTACTATCTGCCCGTGATCATGGCGATGTACATGCGCGAGCCAGGCGAGGAAGCCGAGTGGCATGGCCTGCGGCTGGCCCGGCCGGCGGCGTGGGTTACCGGCATCGCGGTCGTGGCCTTGCTGGTGTTCGGTGTCCTGCCGCGGCACGCCATCGACGTGGCCCTCGACAGTGTGCGACAGCTCGCGACGACGCAGCTTCCAAGCGCGGGGCGCTGAGTCATGAAGGTACCGAAGACGGTCTTTCGCGAGTACGACGTCCGAGGGATTGTTGACGAGGAGCTGACACCCGAGTTTGCCCGCGCGCTCGGCCACGCGTTCGCGAGTGTCGCCTGGGACAAGGTGGGCCACGCGCCGGTCCTGACCGTGGGGCGCGACAACCGTCCGTCCGGTGACGCGCTCGCCGCAGGCGTCCGTCAGGGCATCGCCGATGCAGGCGGGACCGCCGTGGACATCGGCATGGTGCCGACTCCCGCTCTCTATCTGAGCGTCCACGCTCTCAAGGCCGATGGCGGGCTCCAGGTCACCGGTTCCCACAACCCGCCCGAGTTCAACGGCTTCAAGATGGTCGCCGCGGGCGAGTCGCTGCACGGCGCCGAGATTCTCCATCTCTGGGAACTCATCGAGACCGAAACCTGGCGGAGCGGCACCGGTGCCGAGCGCGCCGATTCGTCCGTGCTTGGCCGCTATCGTGACGCCATCTGCGAGCGCAACAAGCTCGAACGCCCGGTGAAAGTGGTCGTGGACTGCGGCAATGGCGTGTCCAGCGTGATCGCGGTGCAGACGCTCCGCCAGGCAGGCGCCGATGTGGTCCCGATCTTCTGCGAGTCGGACGGCACCTTCCCCAATCACCATCCCGACCCGACCGTCCCGGACAACCTCGTCGACCTGCAGGCGGAAGTCCGCCGAAGCGGCGCCGAGCTGGGGATCGCCTTCGATGGCGATGGCGATCGCATCGGGGCCGTGGACGAGAGCGGCCGCATCCTCTTCGGCGACCAGCTCCTCATTCTTTTCGGTCGCGACGCCGTGCGCCGTTTCGGGGCCGGTACGACGGTGATTTTTGACGTCAAGTGCTCGGACGTGCTGCCGGAGGCACTGCGCAAGGCGGGTGCAAAGCCGGAGATGTGGAAGACCGGTCATTCGCTCATCAAGGCGCGAATGAAGGAACTGGGGGCGCCGCTGGCGGGCGAGATGAGCGGGCACATCTTCTTCGGCGGCGATTACTACGGCTTCGATGACGCACTGTTTGCCGCCGCCCGGCTGCTGGGGATCGTCTCGGAGGCCTCCTACGGGCTGGCGGCGCTCCTGTCCGACGTGCCCGCCACCTTTGCCACGCCGGAGATCCGGGTCGAGTGCCCGGAGGAGCGCAAGTTCAAGATTGTGGCGGATGCTGCCGCCTACTTTTCCGAGCGCTATCCGGTGAACACCATCGACGGCGTGCGCATGTCCTTTCCCGAGGGCTGGGGCCTGATCCGCGCCAGCAATACCCAGCCCGTCCTGGTGCTGCGCTTCGAGGCCAAG
>DAIMFY010000268.1:0-1940 GCA_036724295.1 Gemmatimonadales bacterium
CTTCCCGCCGCCTGCGGGCGTCCCGCTGACGCGGGGCGCCTCCTGCTCGACGACGGCCGGCGTGTGGCAGCGCTTGCCGGTGCCGATAGTACGGCGGTGCTGTTTTATGATCCGTCGCGCTGTTTCTCCTGCGGCAGCACCCTGCCCGAGTGGATCGCCTGGCGAGCCGCCCATCCTGATCAAGTCCGCCTGATTCTCACCGATGAGCCCACCAACGGCGAGCGTCGCCAGTTGCGGGCCGGCCGCGCCGTGGTGGACGGTCTGGTGCCGGGCGCGGGGTGGATGGTGGAGGGGCGCTCGATGCTGGTCGTGCTGCTGGTGGATGGCCGGGAGGCCTGGAGTGGCGTGGCTGGGCCGTCGCAGATCTTCACCCCTCAACAAGCGAGGCAATGATGCGTGTGCTGTTTCGGAGGTTCGTACCGGTGGTGCTGGCGTTGCTGGCCGTGGCGCCAGCGCTCCATGCCATGCCGATCTACATCTTCCCGGTCTCGATCGGTGCCTACCAGTGGAAAGACCTGGACGGCAGGTGTGTGTCGGGTTGCACGTATGGCCTGACCTGTCCCTGCTGGCCGGCCAAGATCGGCGGCTTCTGGATCGAAGTCCCATGAGCTGGAGGTGCGGCATGATACGGGTGCTGTCGCTTGCGCTCGCGCTGGGCGCGCTGACGGCGGCGGCGGCGCGCGGCGCTACCGCCCATCCTTTCCATTATCACTGGAAGGACATTGGCGGCAACTGCGTGTCCGACTGCAATAATGATGTGTACCGGTGCCCGTGCATTCACGTGAACATGCCCCGGTGAAACCCCTCGTCGTGGTGAGCCTGGTGCTCGGTGTGATGGCCTGCAGGAGCGACACCCCCCTGTCGCGTGAGGCGACCGGCCCCGCTGTTTCGCTGGTTGACAGTGTAGTCCTGAGCGAAAGCGGAGCGAAGTACATTGCCCAATTGGGTGGAGTGGTGGAAGACGGTGAGGGCCGGTACCTCATTACCGACATGGCGCAGTCACGGGTGGTGCGGTTTGCTCCGGACGGGCAGTGGATCGATGTGGTCGGGAGCAAGGGTGACGGTCCTGGGGAATTTCGCGGACCGACCCAGGCGGTGCCCATGACCGGCGACAGCTTTGCCGTGGGCGACGACCAGCTGCGCCGGCTCACCGTGTTCGATGCCGCAGGCGATCGGGTGCGAGACGTCGGCTATCCTGGCATCATCCGGAATGTGGTATCGCTTGGCAACGGCATCTGGTTCGGCGGTGTGGAGCAAGGGAGCGAGACGGGCATTACCCGCTGGGATGGCGACAGCACGTTCCAGCACCTGTTCCCATTTCCTGCCTCATATAGGGAAAGCCCGCCGCTTCGCGGCATCTTCACCATCGTGGCGCTCGATGCCTGGGCCGACACACTCGTGGCCGGGTATTCTGGCAGCAACGAGATCGTACTGCTGGACACGACTGGGCACGAGCTCGACCGCCTGGACCTCCCAACGGCGCGTCGGAAGGGTGTGACCGAGAGGGGTCTCGCGCTCATCGCCGCTCCCGAGACGCCCTTTCCCGATCGCTTCTCGGCGATGTCTGGCCTGTTCCAGCTGCACCGGCTCTCCAGCAGCCAGATCGCCGCGGTGCACATGGACCAGGTGCTCGACGGCAATGCTATTGAAAGCGTGGTCTGGCTCTCGCTCATTTCGGCGGACCGGAAGCACGCCTGCGTGGATGGACCGGTGCCGGTGCACGGTGGCGGCCATCCTTATATAGGCTTCGCCGGCGACACGCTGCTGGTCACCGAGCAGGAGGCGCAGGATGATCCGGTGCGGACGGTGGTGCACCGGTATGTGATTGAGAGTGAAAGGTGCGGGTGGATGGGTTTGGGCGCTGAGCGCTAAGGGGCGGCCGCAGGCCGCGAAGGTGCGCCGGGGAGATGGGGATTCAAGGGGGCGGCCGCAGGCCGCCC
>DAIMFY010000268.1:2040-3508 GCA_036724295.1 Gemmatimonadales bacterium
TGGCGATTGGGAATCATTCGGCCGCAGGCCGCATCTCGCGTCTCGCGTCCCGTCGCCCACGTCCAGAGTCGGCCGCAGGCCGCCCGTACAGGGTTGCCGATTTCCCGATTTCGCCGCACCTTGGGAGATGCCTCTCACACATCGGCTGATCCCGCTCGTGCTGATGGCGTTCGCCGCGTGCAGCGGCGAAACCGATCGCGGTCCCTCCGCCACCCAGCTCCGCCTCGCTGAAACACCACTCGTATCCATTCCTGATGCCGCGCCCGACGGCCGGTATACCATGGGCACCATGCAAGGCGCGCATCGCATGGGCGACGGTTCGATCGCGGTATGGGCCGGCCCGGATCTCTATCTCTTCGATTCCACCGGGCAGTTTCTCCGGCGTGCGGGCGGGCGGGGTGAGGGGCCCGGCGAGTTCCGCGCCATCAGCGGCGCCGGCGAATGTACCGCGGGGCAGCTGACGCTCTGGGATGCGGCCGAGCGACGTCTCACGAGAATCGGGGGCGCCGAACGTGACCCCGTGGTGCAGGACGAGCGTGGATTGGACATGTTCACAAGCGTCGTCGGTTGTGACGACGGTGCCTTGGTCATGCTTGCGCGTCCGCTCGACCTGACGACGGTGGGTCCCGTCCAGGAACAGGCACATCTGATCCGGGTGTCGCCGACGTCGGCCGCCGCCGAGACACTCGCGACTATCCCCGGTCTCCTGCATGCCGGGCCGCTGCAGCGGCTCGCGGCCTTTCCGGTGGCCGGCGCGCGCGAGGGCATGATCCTGCTCGCCGACAATGGCTCGGGTCGCATCGTCCGCTGGCATGACGGCATCGCCGATACGATCATCGCGCGCCTGCCTCGGCGCGCAGCCACCGCAGAGGCGGCAGACAGCATCAAGCAGTGGTGGCTCGAGCACAGCGGGCTGAATGGAGCCGCGGCACCGCCGGGCATCCGGGAGATGATCGAGCGGATCTGGCCCAAACTGCCACTGCCGGCTTCGCTGCCGCTCTTCTCCGGGATGATGCTGGACGACGACGGCACCATCTGGCTGTCCGAGTACGTGGGCTACGAGATGGGATTCCACTTGCGACCCACCCGCTGGACTGCGGTGAATGATGAGGGTAATCCCACGCGCGTGCTGGAATTGCCACCTGACTTCGACCTCATGCAGTTGACTGGCGGTGCGGTGCTCGGGATTCAGGAGAACGAGGACGGATCACTTGCAGTGCAGGTGAGGGCTATCAAGCGATCGTAGGGGCGACGAATGCGTCGTCCCTACGTGCGTCCTGTGACAGTATGGAGATGCGATGCGCCGCTGGGTCCTTCTAGCCGCCTGCCTCACCGCCTGCACCTCACGTAACACGCGCCCCGCGGCCGCCGTCATCGATACCCTGCCGAACGGCACCATCACCGTCCACAACACCGGCCCGACGCTCTGGACCGATTCCGCCAACGCCTGGCGCCTTGTCGAGGTTGC
>DAIMFY010000269.1:0-3499 GCA_036724295.1 Gemmatimonadales bacterium
TGACTCGGCCATCGATCTCGCGCTGCGCTGTGACCCCTGAAACGAACGCAGTGTTAGCCCCAAGTAACGGCGCCAAGCAGCGTGCTGACTAATCCCGCGAGCCCAGATAGGGGTGACCGGTGGAGGGTCGGCCTACGAGACGCCCCCGTACTTACGGTTCAGCCAAACTACTTCGGCACTGGAAATACCTCCGCCACATGCCGGCAGGTCGACGGTACGTCGTCTGGCGGCTGCACCGGCTCTAAGTGGAAAGCCGGACTGGCCGCTCGATGGAACGAAGGCGGCGCCACCAATGCCGCTTTCCTGTTCGTGAGCGCTGACTATAAGCCGCACCCAGAGAACGCGATCGATGTTCCACTACCTTTCGGGAGTGCGGTACTTGAATCCGGCGCAGGATGCCCCGGCTCCGACGGAGACAGCGGTGATTGCGGCGGTGCCAAAGGCTGAGCCTGTGGTGAGTGAGCACCGTCAGCAACTCGATGTCGCGGCTGGCTGGGGAGTGCCGGCTCACGTCACCGTGTTATACCCCTTTGTTGCGCCGGAGGCGCTCAGTGACACCTTGATCACGACGCTGGCGGCAGTTGTCAGGTCGGTTAGCGCATTTGATGTCTGTTTTGGACGAACGCGCTGGTTTGGTCAGGACGTGCTTTGGCTAGATCCTGAGCCGGCTCAGCCGTTCCGAGAGCTGACTGCGGCGGTGTGGCGAGCTTTTCCGCAGCATCCGCCGTACGGCGGTGCCTATGCCGACGTCATTCCGCACCTGACCATTGCCGAGCGGCGGTTGGCCGATTTGCCTACCCTCGTTGCGGTCGAGCGGGCTGTGCAATCCGGACTGCCCCTCGCCACGCGCATTGAGAAGGTCCTGCTTATCGCCGGCACCGAAGCCCCGAACTCCTGGCGGCTGGTTAACGAGCTATGCCTTGACCAGCCATCCGAGGTGCCCTGACGGAGCAGCTGGGGATAGCCTCCAACTCTTCATAGCTCATCGGGGAACCAACGTGGCTGGCATCCGGTCAATCTTCAGCGTGTGAC
Source organism: Gemmatimonadales bacterium (assembly GCA_036724295.1). Lineage (GTDB taxonomy): Bacteria > Gemmatimonadota > Gemmatimonadetes > Gemmatimonadales > GWC2-71-9 > CAMLHP01. The sequence goes on from DAIMFY010000269.1 coordinate 1,033, forward strand.
GCTCTCGCGGGAGCGCGGCCGGTAACCGGTCCGCGATCGCGCAACGGGCTGGATCAGGAGTCACTGCCGTGCCCTGTGGTTAGGTCGGAAGCTCCCTTGACCTGGCACCTCGCGGGCGGCTGTTACCGAGCGGCGAGGCAAGCCATGACGCGGAGTCATCCGAACTGGTAAACATCCGATCGAAGAACCGTTATAGCGTCTCGGTCTTGGCCACAGGACCGACCGCGTAGCAGGGCTTCCCCAACCCGAACGCGACCCGGGCCTCAATGTGAGCAGCGTTGCCAGCTGGCATCACCATGACGAACCGGCGCGCGGCCCGCTGCGCCGCCATGTCCTCCGGATGTTCTTTCCGCGCGGCGGACCCCGTTCATGCCCAGCTGCCGCCCTGGGCACGTCATCCGCCTGCGGCGTCCTCGGCCTCCCAGCGCAGCACGTCGCCCGGCTGGCACTCGAGCACCTCGCAGAGCGCGGCGAGTGTCGCGAAGCGCACCGCCTTGGCGCGGCCGTTCTTGAGCACCGCCAGATTGGCGGGCGTGATCCCTACGCGGTCCGCGAGCTCGCCCACGGACATCTTCCGCCTGGCCAGCATCACGTCGATGTCGACGGCGATCGGCATCAGATCACCTCGTCCAACTCGGCCTGCATCTGCGCCGCTTCGACGTCGCGCGCGACGGCCTGGGCAAGCAGCATCCGCAGCACGAGCACGAGGAGAGCGACCCCCAGAATGGCCACGCCAACCCCGCCCATGATGACGGTGACGCCCGGGTCGGCCCGCTGGCCCGGCGCATTAAGGACCGTGACCGCGAACCACACGAGGGCAGCCGCCACGATCGCGCCGATCATGACGTCCACGTACCGGAAGGCGGCGTGGGAGAACACGGTTCCGCGTCGCACCATCGTCACCAGCCGCCATACGCAGACCAGGGCGACCTGGACCGACACCATGCCCAGGATCGTGATCACGCGCAGCGGGGTCAGCGGGAGCGACCCGTCCTCCGGGTCGGTGGCCAACGCCCACACCATCAATGCCTGAACGAACACGGTGCCGGCGAGCACCACCACGAGCACGGCGCGCAGCGCACCCACTGTCAGCTTCCCCATGGCCCATCCTTCCGCGAATTGCGATGGGAATCTATCGAATTTCGACAGGTGAAGCAAGGGTTGGTACGGCGGGTGGGCTGCAAGCTTCGAGCCGTGGCGGGACGCCGCCGCCCTCCCATGGCGTGGCGTTCGCGCCGAACTTGTCAACAGCGGCTGAGAATTGACCGCCCGTAGGAGGTTCGGCTATCGGGCCAGTCCGACGGGACCTAGTGCGTGATTGCTACCCCGTCCGACCCGGCTCGTGGCCCGCGGCTGGCGGGCCGAGCACCTCTTGGGCGACCCGCTGCGGCACGACCATCCGCCACGCGTCTAGCACCAACTCGCGCATCTCGTCCGCGTCGAGCGCATCGAGCCACGCCTCAATCCAGTGGAAGCGCAGCTCCGACTCGCGCGGGAGGAAGAACACGTCGGGCCGCGCCGCCACCAGTGCGGCGCGTTCCTCCTTCGGGAAGGCGAACCCGATCTCGGTCTCGTCCTGGCTGAACGCGACGTACACGATCTGACCGACACGGAACTTCACACGATCGCGCACCAGCACCTCACTGCTGCGCGGCAACCGCGCGAGCACCGCTCGGACATCGTCGACCGTGACCACGCATACATCCTGGCCTGTCGCCGCGACCGCGCTGAATCAGCGCCCAACAGCAAACCGCGGGACCTATTTCGTACTGTCCCGATGAGCGGTCCTTCAGCGCACGGTAAGTGGATCCCCGCCCGAACACCAGCGCGTTCTTTGACGGCCTCTTGAGGCTCGCGACACTTTGCCAGTCGACTTAGACGCATCAGGCGGCGCTGTTGCCCTCGCTGTCGCCCGAGGGCAAGGTTGATCCATGGGCCGAAGGGTGGCCTCCGCGCGGATCGAGGAGGGCGAATGAATCCCGTCGAGCGACCTCCGGCGATTGTGCGCTGGACCCTGCGGCTTGAGGATGCGACCGCGCTCGACGCCGCAGTGGACGCTGTCGAACCCGCGATCCGCAGCGTGTTCGGTACGGGAGCGCGGGCCGCGGTGTTGCGTGGTGACTGGCTCGGCCACGCGGTTCATCCGCTGCTGACCGACCTCGTGCTCGGCACTTGGACCTCCGCCAGTCTGCTCGATCTGTGCGGGGGGACTGGGTCTTCCGCGGCCGCCCAGCGGCTCATCGGAGCTGGCCTTCTCGCCGTCGGGCCTACAGCGTGGACCGGATGGGCGGAGTGGTCGGCAGCGGGGCCGCGCGACAAGCGGGTCGGTCTCGTGCACGCTGTCACCAATGCTCTGGCCATCAGCCTGTACGCCGCTTCGTGGGTTGCTCGCCGCCGTGGTCGACACGGGTCCGGGGTCGGGCTGGCGTTGGCGGGCGCAGCCGTCTCAGGAGTCGGCGGCTACTTG
>DAIMFY010000270.1:0-2090 GCA_036724295.1 Gemmatimonadales bacterium
GTTCGTAGTAGAGCTCCGCCGAGCCCTTGGGTGGGAAGGCATCGAGCGGGTTGAGTCTCACCGGGCCAGTTGCGCTTTGCCAGGTGAGACCAGCGCCGTCCCGGCCAAGCACGAGGTCGCTCAGGGCAAGCGAATCACTCGCAGGAACCAGCACGCCGTTGCGGCCGATGGCGCCGCCTGCGCCCAGGCCCTTCTCGGTGACAACCAGCCGGACGTTCCAGAGTCCAGGCGGTAACGGCAGCTCCTCCAGCCCGAAGAGAAACTCTCCCTTGGCCAGGGCATGCTCGGCGCGGAAGCGGCGCGTGGTGTCGACACGTGCCACCCGGCCATGGGCGTCCGTTGCGATCAGCCGCAAAGTGACCGGGTATGCAACGCCCCCGCCCGTCAACTTCTGCCCCTGCAGTTTTTCACCAGGCAGTGCGAAGACCGTGAGAACGTTCCCGGGCTCGCCCAGGGCGAAGAACTGGGCTTCAGGCGCCAGCTGATGCCCGAAGCGAGGTGGATAGCCATCCGTTGCGAGGCTCACCACCAGGTCGTGCTCGATATCCCGGAGCAGGAGTCTGGAGGGAATTTCGTAATGGGTATCGAGAGCCATCAGTCCGTCAGTCGAGATCGGGAATCGTACCAGCAAGCAGTAAAGAGTGCACTTGAAGCTGATGACCAGACGTCCGTCAGCGGGGGTGTCATAGCCCCACGAGAGAGGCGACGCTTCGCCCGGCTTGCCCGGAGACTGCACGACTCCTTCGGGTTCTCCGTGCCGCATGTAGATCAGCGCGCGGTCGTCGAGAAACTCGGCGGAGCCAGTGGACACATTGAGGTATGACTGCTGAATCAGCTCAGCGGGATTGCCGGGGGTGTCGGGCGGCAGATGCGCGGCATCTACCGCGAAGGAGCCGAAGGCTCGTGAGAGCGAGGACAGCCCCCCCGGCACGCGGCTGGTGAGCGGCATGCGGAGCGCGAGCGCCACTTTGGTATCAAGCTGTCGGGCGACAAAATGGTCGTGCACATACACCCACCGCCGCACGTGCTCCGTCAGGCGCTGGTTGGGACCACGCAAGGTTTCTGCGTCGCGCTTGGACCAGAATGACCTGATCCACTGGCCCACGCTGTCGGCTGGCAGCGAGTCGTAGGCCTCGAGCTCCACCGGTGATGCCACCCAGGCAATGTCTCGCCGATACTCTGCCTTTCCATCGCTCGTCTCTGCATGCGTGGCCCCACGCAGGTACATCGGTGCCGCGTCCGCGGTGTCGCCGGAGGCAAGCAGAGAGCGGGCTTGTTCGATATACGCCACCGCGCTGTCGCCCCCGGCCGCGAGATAATGACGAAACGCAGCGAGCGCCGAGTCCGGATGCTCGAGCGAGCGCTGCATCCGGGCGAAGACGAGCCATGGTTGGGGTCCAGCATGTCCAGAGGCGACCGAGCGCCGGATGGCGCGGACAACCTCATTGCTCACGGCGGGGTCAGTTGTGCTGGTGAGTCGTTCGGCCAGCAACTTCGCGGCAGGGGCAAAGGTGGAGTCGGCCTCGAGCGCTTTCCCCAACGCGTGAATAGCTGCATCTCGATAGTACATCCCGGCGGGCTGGTGCATCGACGGCTTCACCGTGTAGCCACCGTGCTCCAGCGCCAGGTCAGCCAGCGCCAGGCCGTACCAGGGCCAGGGCCAGTTCTCCGGCGCGCGGTAGATCGCTTCGTCGAAGGCGGCTTGCGCGGCGTCCAGGGCGTCGCGGTGGTCCGTGCTGGCGGCCGAGTCGAGCAACTGCAGCCCTCGCACAAGCTGATCGTAGGGAAGATCGGGTCGGGACGGCGGGCTCGGCGCTGCTGCGGCCGGGATGGTGTCCAGCAATCGAGCGAGCATTGCCCGCTCCGCGGGGGCCTGCGCGAGTAGCGCGGGGGCAGTGGCCACCAGCACAGCCACAGCGCACGATGTGAGGCGCTGAATCGAGGACATTTCTGCTCCTCAGGGGAGGAATTCGGAAGGTGCTGCGGATGGGCAGGATGGGCAAGCCAGGCGGGGTGGACGAGCCATCTTCCCAGGCCCCTGTACGGGCGGCCTGCGGCCGCCCCATCGCCACGCGATCTCACCCGGCATC
>DAIMFY010000270.1:2190-3496 GCA_036724295.1 Gemmatimonadales bacterium
CGCCTCCTCCACCACCACCCGCACCCGATCCGTCCGCGTCGGCCTCACGCGATCGAGCTTCCGATGTCCAATGGTGGTGCCATGCGAAATTGTGGCCCAGCGGCCACCGTTCCACGCATCCACCCGGTACCGCGCAATGGCCTGTCCGCGCTCGATCGCCTCGCGCAGGTCCACGATATCGAACTGCACAGGATTGGGAAGCGTAAGCGTCACGCCACGCGACGATTTCGAGACGCGTGCTCCTGCGGCGAGATCAGTTCCGAACATCGCATCGAGCTTGTCGCCGAAGGCGGTGAGCTGGGCAATATCGGCCTCATGCAGCAGGCCGTCCCGCGTGGGCGGGACGTTGAGCAGGAGGTTGGCGTTCCGGCCCACCGACATGAAATAGAGCTCGACCAGCTCGTCGGCGGTCTTCACCTTCCCATTCTCTGCCTCGTGCCAGAACCATCCCGGCCGGATCGAGACATCCGCCTCGCCGGGGCGCCAGACGCTGCCGGCAGGGTCGCCGTGCTGCAGCATCGCTTCCACCTCGGGTCCTGACACACCGGGATACGGAACCGTCTCCGGATTGACGGTGCACCAGTTGGGATCACCTGCAATGCCCTTCTCGTTCCCGATCCATCGCACATCGGGACCTGCATCGGAAAAGACGACAGCCTCCGGCTGCAGCCGGCGCACGGTCCGGTGAATCCGTTCCCAGTCATAGACCTGATGCTTGCCGTTGGGCCCCTCGCCGTTGGCGCCATCGAACCAGACTTCGGTGATGGACCCATACTGCGTGAGCAGCTCAGTCAGCTGCGCGATGTAGAAATCGTTGTACCTCGGCGAATCCCCATAGCTCGGCTCGTGCCGGTCCCAGGGCGAGAGATAGAGTCCCGCACCCAATCCTTCCGCTCGGCACGCATCGGTAAACTCGCGCACCACGTCGCCACGACCATCACGCCATGGGCTCGACGCGACACTGTGCACCGTCACCGCGCTCGGCCAGAGACAGAATCCGTCATGGTGCTTGGCGGTGAGGATGAGCGATTTGAAGCCAGTGCGCCTGGCAGCGCGCGCCCACTGCCGAGCGTCGAGCGAAGCAGGATTGAAGAGCGAGGGGCTCTCGGTCCCGTCACCCCAGTCGCGATCGGTGAAGGTGTTGATGCCGAAATGGAGGAACAGCGCCCGTTCCGCGCGCTGGTATCTCAGCTGCGCCGGCGAGGGCCTTGGCCGCATGCGTGGCAGCCGCGGGAGAAAGAGACTCGCGCCGGCCGCGGCAGAGGCAAGGAGAAAGGGGCGACGGTGCATGGCGGTCGAGGGTCGA
>DAIMFY010000271.1:0-3495 GCA_036724295.1 Gemmatimonadales bacterium
AAACTCGCCCTCGGTCACCGTACGCGTGACCGGTTCTGCGCCCGCCACGAAGTTGAAGGTTCCGGCGATTCGCGTTGCCGAGACCTGAGTGATGGTGACGCTCCCGGCAGTGCCGGAGAGCGGCGTGGAGAATGAGCTCGAGCTCGTGCCTACCGTGCCGAGCCCGCCGCGGACGGTTCCGCTCACACCAAGCGGGTATGTGCCGGGCGCGCCGATGCTGTACAGGATCATCGTGATCGAGCTGCCCGTGCTGCTGCCGCCCACGATAGCAAAGTTCCCCGCATCCGAGATCTGCGCCGCGGTGCTCGCGGCCAGGGCCGTGAAATCACTGCCGTCGATTTTCGCGGTGAAGTTCGCGTCCGCTCCGTCGGGCCCTGATCCTCCATCACCGCCGCACGACACCACCAGACCCAGCACCACCGCCGCCGCTCCCACGCCGATCGCGCTCCGCATCTGACTGATCCCGCCCATGAGACACCTCCCGGTGCCTGCTGCGATGTGGATACTCCTCGAAACTGAGCCTCAGCTCCCTCCGCCCGGCACGCCATCGAAGAAGTCCACGACCCCCGTGTCCAGCGAGTACTCCGCCCCGACGACGAGCAGTCCATCGTTCAGAATCAGCTGTTCGAGCACTTCGGATCCGTGGCGGAGGTGGTCCGCCGACGCCCTGATATTCGCCCGGACGGCCTGGCGCGCCAGTCCCGGCGTGTCGTAGCGGAGGCCCGCCTGGAGCAGCCCCTCCACCGACGGGCGCACCCGGTCCACGATGGACCGCAGATTTCGGGACTGGTTGGCCGACGGCCGCTGGAGCTCGTCGAGAGTGGCCGAGATCGCCCCGCACTCGGAGTGCCCCACCACGAGCACGAGGCGAGTGCCGAACCGCTCGGCCGCGAATTCGACGCTGCCCACCTGCGACGGCGCCACGATGTTGCCCGCCACCCGGATCACGAACAGGTCGCCCAGCCCCTGGTCGAAGACGATCTCGGACGGCACCCGCGCGTCGGAGCAGCCCAGGATGATGGCGAAGGGCTCCTGGCTCTTGGTCAGCGTGACGCGTCGGCTCTCGAGCGGAAAGTCGCCGTCGCCGCTGCCGCTGGCCACGAAGCGCGCGTTCCCGTCGCGCAGGCGCTGCAGTGCGTCGTGCGCGCCGATCACTGGCACGGCTTCAGGTCTTCGAGTGTCATTGCGGTCATCGCTCCATGTGGTAGATGCGTTCTCCGGCAGGCTTGCCGTTCTGCGCCGGTACGCCGATCACGGCGATCCCCGTGATCACCCGCGCTCATGAGCCTGCCCTCGCCACCGGCCGCTCGCGTGCGCTTCGAGCATGCGCTCGATCCGAGGATCCGGCACCAGCCACATGAGCGCCACCCCGACGTAGATCGCGCCCGAGATCCGCTGATCGAGAAACGCTGCCGGCACCGCGACAAGATACAGCAGTGGCGAGACCTTGCCCTTGATGTCGGACCCGACCGCCGCGGCGAGCACGGACCCCGGGCCTTCGCCGGCCAGGATCGCGCGCTGCAGCACGTAATACGCGATCGCCGCCATCAGGAGCACTACGCCGTACAGCGCGGTCGGCAGCGGCGCAAAGTGGTTCTCGCCCATCCAGCCCGTCACGAATGGAACCAGCGAGAGCCAGAACAGCAGGTGCAGATTGGCCCACAGGACCGTACCGCCGATCCGGTGGGTCACGTGGAGCATGTGATGATGATTGTTCCAGTAGATGCCGAGATAGACGAAGCTGAGCAGATAGCTCAGCAGCACCGGCAGCAGTGGACGCAGCGCCCCGATGTCGGTGCCGTGCGGGACCCTCATCTCCAGCACCATGATGGTGATGATGATGGCGATCACGCCGTCGCTGAACGCCTCCAGGCGGCCCGTTCCCATCCGGCTCAGAAGCCCGAGAGCTTCACGATTCGGCCGCGCGGCCCCACGGCCCATCCGGCCCGGGGAGAGGCGAAGCCGACCGCCCAGTAGGCCAGCGTATCCAGTGCGCTCCAGGTGGCGCCACCGTCCCCGCTCCACGCCGATCCGCGCGGGCCTACGGCCACGGCGGTGGGTGTGCGCGCACCGGGAACCCAGGTCCCGCCGAAGATCGCCCCCGGAAAGGGCGGCCGTCCGCCCAGCGTCCAGGTGGCTCCGCCATCATGCGTCACCGCAACCACATCGCCCCGCGCGTCGTTGCTGCCCACGTTGCCGCCGAACACGAGCCCGTTGCGCTCATCGCGAAAACTCACCGACGTGATGCCGGCGGCATTGCCGCTCGGCAAGGGAGTGCTGTCGGCGGTCCACGTCGCCCCGTAATCGGTGCTGTGCAGCACGCGGGCTGTGGGATTGTTGCCCGTGCCGATCCACGCGTGGCCGCCTGGCCGGGCCACGAGACAGGTTCCGCTCGCGGCAAAGCCGCCTTCACCCTCATGCGCATCGGGCATGTGGGCTGGATGGGTCCAGTGCTCGCCGCCGTCGGCGGTAACCAGAATCACGAGCTTGCCGTCCACGGCATCGCTCACCGCCACGCCGCGCCGAGCGTCCCAGAAATCCATGCAGTCGTAGAAGGCGCGCTGATCGGGATTGGTGAACTGGAGGTTCCACGTCCCGCCGCCGTCGGTGGTCCGGTAGATGCGCGATGCTGCGCCATTTCCCGCGCTCATGAGCCAGGCGGTGTTGGCGTCGATCGCGTACACGTCGCGGAACTGCAGGGTCGTGTCCGCGCCCGGGACCCTCGCCGCCTGCCACGTGGCTCCGCCATCCACCGTCCGCGCATAGGTAGCGGCGTGCCCGCTCACCCAGACGACTCGGTCACTCACGGGACTCACTGCCTGGAGCAGCGCGCGAGTGCCGCTCACCTGCTCCTCGATCACCGGGCCGGCCGGCGCCGGGCCATCACGTCCGCCCGTATCGGCGCTCGACGGGCCGGCGCACGCGGCTGCTCCCACCACAAGCAGCAGCGCCAGACAATTTCGGTTTCGCAACGCCAGCCTCCTCTTGCGTCTTCGGAGTTTGTTCGGCATGTTGGCGTTCCCCCGCCCGGACCGCGCATCGGTCCGTGGCCAAACCTGTCGCCGAAGAGGGAGTCCCGCCATGGCTCTGCTGAAGCAGCTTACGCCAGTCATCATCGCCGACGCCGTGGAGCCCGGGATCGCATTCTGGGTGGAGCGGCTCGGCTTCAAGGTCGCCAACCAGGTGCCGGGGCCTGACGGCAAGCTCATTTTTGCGAGTGTCGAGAAGGACGGCGTTGAGCTGATGTACCAGACGCGCGCCAGCGTGATCGAGGACCAGCCCGCCTCGGCGTCCAGCCTCGACGGCCATTCCATCGCCCTGTTTATCACGGTCAGCGATCTCGACGAAATCGAGCGCGCCGTCGCGGGCGCGCCGGTGGTGAAGGCGCGCCACGAGACATTCTACGGCAGTACGGAGATTTACGTGCGGGAGCCGGCGGGCAATACCGTGGGATTCGCCCGGTTCTGAGCCGGCTGTTACGCCGGGAGGGTCGCG
>DAIMFY010000272.1:0-1189 GCA_036724295.1 Gemmatimonadales bacterium
TCATGTCCCCCTTCTCCGACGACCACCGGGGCCCTGGCTGGTGGCCGCTCATGCGTGCGGCCGGTTTCGTCCGTGATACCGGCACGCGCGAGGTAGTATCGGTCTGGCTGGCCGCCTCGCTGCTCGCCGTCCTCGCCGCCATCCTCGAGGCTCGGCTGGACTGGAGCGGCATTCCGGTCAATCTCGGCTTCGTGACCGTACCGGTTTCGATCTACCCTCCGCTCGCCATCACCCTGCTGCTCACCCTCTGGCTCGGCCCCGCGTGGGGGGCGGTGCCGGCCTGGATCGCTACCACCATCAGCGCTCTCATGGCTGGCGTCAGTCTCCCCTCAGCGCTCCTCTTCGGCCTGGCGACACCAATCGAACTGGTGATCGTATGGGGGGCGATGGTGATCCTGAACGCACATCCCGACCTCGAAGAGGCGCCGGACGTCGGCAAGTATCTCCTGGCGGGCGTCATCGCCGCGACCGCCTCGTCGCTGGCCGGGCTGATCTGGATCTCGGCGCGCCAGCTCGAACTACTCGAGGCCCAGCGGGTCTGGCGCGGATGGATCGTGGGTGACGTGCTCCAGATGATCGCGCTGGTTCCGGTGCTTCATTACCTGGGCCACGCGGTGCGCAGCTGGATTGACCGCCTGCTGGGCACTCCACCACGCCACATCTTCCATTTTTCCCGCGCGGTGACGCTGGTCGCCGTGCTCGTCAGTGTCCTCGCCGTGCTGGTTTTCGAAGGGGTGCACCTGAGCGTGCAGGCGCTGGACATCGCACCCGGCACGCTGACGGCAAGCGGGCTCGCGCTGCTCCCGCGCCTCCGGGAGCTGGGAGTCTTCCTCGGGCTGCTCTTCGTCGTCACCATGCTCACCACCACCAGTTTTGCCTCGGCGCTCGCACGGATCGGCGAGCGCGAACGCGGCGCCGCCCAGCGCGATCCCCTGACGGGGTGCTTCAACCGGCGCGCGTTCGCGCCGCTCTTCGACCGCGAGGTGGAGCGGAGCCGGCGGCTGGGCCGGGGGCTGTCGCTGGTCTACTTCGACATCGATCACTTCAAGCGCATCAACGACACCCACGGCCACGACGTCGGCGACGACATGCTGAGGCATCTCGTCGCCGTGACCCAGGGCGAGAGCCGGGAGCACGACATCCTGTTCCGCTGGGGCGGCGAGGAGTTCGTGCTGCTGCTGCCGCACAC
>DAIMFY010000272.1:1289-3493 GCA_036724295.1 Gemmatimonadales bacterium
TTTTCCTGCGGCTTCCGCGGCTGCCCATCCACGGCCAGCATCCAGGCATTCCGGCCCCGCGAGGGGAGCAAGGTGCTTGACCGTTCGGGCAAGCTGATCGGGCGTCTGGAGTATGTCCGCCGCGTCAATGTGTCGCTCGACAGCACGCCCAGGCTGCTGCGCGAGGCGTTCATTGCGGTCGAGGACCGGCGCTTCTACCAGCACCACGGCGTGGACTGGCGCGGAGTCTTCCGCGCCGCCTTCCGGAACGCTCGCGACCTCGGTGTCTCCGAGGGGTTCAGCACCATCACCATGCAGGTGGTGCGCAACGCCTTCCTCTCGGACATCGCGCAGGAGCGGACACTCCGCCGCAAGCTGATCGAGGTGGTCCTGGCGCGCCGCCTCGAGCGCAGCCTCTCCAAGGACCAGATCCTCCAGCTCTATCTCAACGTGATCTACCTGGGCAGCGGCGTATACGGCGTGGAAGCGGCCAGCCGGGATTTCTTTGGCAAGCACGTGGAGCAACTCACGCTTCCCGAGATGGCGACACTCGCGGCGCTGCCCAAGGGCCCCAGCGCCTACGATCCGCGCCGGCACCCCGAGCGCGCTCGCGCCCGTCGCAACCTGGTGCTCTCGCTGATGGCCCAGGAGGGCTACATCTCCGACACGGCGGCCACGAAGGCCGAGGCCACGCCGCTCACAGTCGAGAAGAAGGGATGGTACCCCAAGGCCGCCGAGGTCGATGCACTGGATCCGGTGCGCAACATGGTCGACTCGCTGCTGGGCGACAGCGTGGATTCGTACGGTGATATCGTGGTCCGCACCACGCTCGATGCACGGGCACAGAGCGCCGCGGAGAAGTCGGTGCGGCACCACGCTGCGCTGATTGACCGGCAGGCGGAAGCCACTGCCGGCCGCAGCAAGGAGGACGTCGAGGGCGCGATGGTCGCCATGGACCCGACGACCGGTGGCATCCTGGCGCTGGTGAACGGCAATCACTACGAGCGAGGCGGCTTCATGCGGGCGCTCGATGCCCACCGCCAGCCGGGATCCGCGTTCAAGCCGTTTGTCTACGGGGCGGCGCTGGCCGAGGGATTTACGCCGGCCACCGTGCTGGATGATTCTCCGGTGGAACTGGAGCTTGCCTCCGGCGAGACCTGGGAGCCGGGCAACTATGGCGGTGAGTATTCCGGCCACCTCGCGATGCGGCGCGCGCTCATGCTCTCGGCCAATGCCGCGGCGGTGCGCATGGCCGACATGGCCGGCCGCCCCAACGTGATCACCTTCGCGCACCATCTTGGGATCACCAGCCCGCTGCCGGATGTGCCGTCGCTCGCGCTCGGTCCGGCAGAAGTGACACCGCTGGAGCTGGTGCGCGGCTACGCGCCGTTCGCCAACGGCGGGTTTCGGGTTACGCCCCGGCTGGTCACCAGCATCACCGAGCGCGATGGCAAGATCATCTGGCAGGAAGATTCAACGGCACGCCAGCTCACCCGGGTCATGGATCCGCGGGAAGCGTTCCAGCTCACCTCGATGCTCCGCGCCGTGGTGGATCATGGTACCGGCTTTGAGGTGCGGCGCGAGGGTATCCGGGGACCAATCGCGGGCAAGACCGGCACCACCAACGAAGGACGGGATGTCTGGTTCGTGGGCTTCACGCCGACGATGGTCGCAGGTTTCTGGTTCGGCTACGACACGCCGAAATCACTGGGCTATGGGGCCACGGGCGGCCACATGGCCGCGCCGGCGTTCGCCGATTTTTACCGGGATGGCTGGCGTGGGCGGGACACCACCGACTGGGCGGTGCCGTCAGGCATGGTGAGCCGGGTGATCGATTCCTACAATGGCGAGCTGGCCAACGAATACTGTCCCGTTACCAACCAGGAATGGTTCAAGGCGGGCACCGAGCCGACCAGTGTCTGCCAGGAACACAGCGGATCGTTCTGGGATGCCCTGGGCGAAATGGGCGGGGCCATTGGGAAGGCGTTCAAGAAGATCCTTGGGTTCTGAAGATCGGCGCAGGACTCGAGACGCGGGACGTGCACACCCGAGTCGCGCGTCCCGAGTCCCGCGTCCTACTTCGCCCTCTCCAGATACTGCCCCGACCGCGGGTCCACCTTCACGCGTGAGCCTTCTTCCACGAATTCCGGCACCGTGATCGTCACCCCGTTGCTCAGCTTGGCCGGCTTGCCGCTCGAAGACTTGGTGGCGCCCTTCATCGGCGG
>DAIMFY010000273.1:0-3479 GCA_036724295.1 Gemmatimonadales bacterium
TGAACAGCGCCAACTGGATGATCCAGGCCATCGAGCAGCGCCGGCAGACCATGCTCAAGGTCATGAACTTCATCGTGGACCGGCAGCGTGACTTCTTCGAGAAGGGGATCGAGCACCTCAAGCCACTCACGCTGCGCGAAGTTGCCGAAGTGATCAACATGCACGAGAGCACGGTCAGCCGCGTCACGAACGAGAAGTTTGTCCAGACGCCACGCGGCGTGCTTCCGCTCAAGTTCTTCTTCTCCAGCGCGCTGGCCACGGCCTCTGGCGAAGATGCGAGTGCCCGTTCGATCAGGGCCAAGCTGCAGAAGATGGTGGGCGAGGAAAACCAGGCCAAGCCGCTCACCGACCAGCAGATCGTGCACCTGTTCCAGGAACAGGGCATCCAGATTGCCCGCCGCACCGTGGCCAAGTACCGCGACCAGCTCGGTATCCTGCCTGCCCGCATGCGGAAACGCGTATGAGCGACACACCGGCGCGCCGGCCGGTGGATGTGAGCGTGCTGGTCCCGGCCAAGGACGAGGCCGAGAACCTTCCCGAGTTCGTGCGCCTCTGCCACGAGGCGCTGACGGCCGCCCATTTCAGTTTCGAAGTGATCATCGTGGATGACGGCTCCCGTGACGACAGCGCCTCGGTGCTGCGCGCGCTGCGGGAGCAGTATCCGTTTCTTCGCGTCGTGTCCCACCGGCGCCAGCGGGGCATCGCCGACGCGCTTCGTTCGGCGCAGGATGTGGCGCGGGGTGACGTCTGCGTCTTTTATCCCGCGGACCTCCAGTACCTCCCGGAGGATATTCCCACGCTGGTGGTCCCCATCCTGCAGGGCGGCGCGGACATCGTCACCGGCACCAAGCAGGGCAGGTACGAGAAGGCGTTCGTCTCGCGCGTCTACAACACGCTCTGCCGCTGGCTGTTCGGCGTGCGGGTCACTGACCTCAACTCGGTCAAGGCGTGGCGGCGCGAGGTCATGCAGGGCATGCCATTGCGGCCCGACTGGCACCGGTTCATGGTGGTCATCGCGTCTGCCGACGGATTTCGCCTTACCTCGCGCCCGGTGCCGCTCCACCCTCGCCGTGCCGGAGTCTCCAAGTTCAACTGGAAGCGGATCCCCATTGGCGTGCTCGACCTGCTCTCCGTCTGGTTCCAGCTCCGGTTCGGCCGGAAGCCGATGCTCTTCTTCGGCCTGGCCGGTGCAGTGCTCTTCTTCGTCGGCTTTGTGGCAGGCATCGTGGCGCTGGTGCTGCGCTTCGGGTACGGCATCGGCTTCCGGCCGCTGCTCAACCTGGTGGAAACCATGGTCATCAGCGGCATCGCCCTGTTCGGTTTCGGCTTCGTGGGTGAGATCGTCGCGGGCCAGCGGGAGGAGACGCGTGAGCTGCTGCGACACCTGGCCAACGCGGCGCCGCCCGGGGACTCGCAGGACTGAATACCGTGCGGGTCGCCTTCCTGACCCACAACTATCCTCGCCATGCTGGGGATCTCTCCGGCGCGTTCCTGTCCACCCTTGCCCACGCCCTGGTGGAGCGCGGCGTGGAGGTCAGCGTCATCGCGCCGAGTGACCAGGGCAATGTCGGCGAGCCGATGGATGGCCCGGTGCCAGTGAGGCGCGTTCGCTACGCAGGCGCTCGCCACGAAACGCTCGCGTATGCTGGCAACATGGCCGAGGCGGCGCGCACCGTTGCCGGCCTGCGGGCCCTCACGGCGCTGCGCGCAGCGCTGCGCCGCGCAGCGGATGAAGCGATGGCCGCAGGTGCCGACCTCGTCCATGCGCACTGGTGGGTGCCTGCCGGGCTGTCGGTTCCGCGCGGTCGCCCGTTCGTCCTCACCAGCCACGGGACGGATGCCGCTCTTCTCAATCGATCGGCGCTCGCGCGGCGTCTTGCTCGCCCGGTGTACCGGAAGGCCAGGCTTGTCACCGCGGTCTCGAACGAGATGGCGCTCTGGATCCAGCGCGCCACCGGGCGTGCGCTTCCCCCAGGGCACATTCAACCGATGCCTGCGGACACGTCTCGCTATGGCTGGAGCGAGGGGGGCGACGGCGCCGTTGTCGTTGCCCGGCTTACCACCCAGAAGCGGGTGGACCTGGCCATCCGGGCGGTCGGTGTACTAGCGACACTTGGCGCGCGGCTGCCGCTCACGATCGTCGGGGATGGGCCCGAGCGCCCCGCGCTCGAGCAGCTCGTGGCCGAGCTGGGCCTCAGCGGCGACGTGCGTTTTGCCGGCGCGCTTCCAACCACCGAAATCCCCGCCATTCTTCGGCGCGCCGACCTCATGTACTTTCCGGCCGTCGGCGAAGGCTTCGGCCTGGCGGCGGCCGAGGCCCTGATGAGCGGCGTGCCGGTGATCGCCTGCTGGGACGGAGGTGGGGTGCTGGACATTGTGCCGGAAACCGGCGCCGGACGGCGAGTCATCCCCTCGGCCGACGCACTGGCCGATGCCACGCTCGATCTGCTGGCCGACGACCAGCGCGTCTACCGCGCACGAGAGGCCGGACAGGCATGGCGCACCCGGCTGCGACCCGACAGTGTCGCCGCGATCGTCGAGGGCTGGTATCGCGAGGCGCTGGGTGCATAGCCGCTGGCTCCGGCTGGTCGGCTGGATACTGGCGCTGGTCGTGGCGGCGTTCGTCGTTCGTACCCTGTCGCGCGAGTGGCACGCGCTCGTTACCCAGACGGTCACCTGGCATGTACGGCCGCTCTACCTCGTTGCCGCGGTGCTGCTGGTGCTCGCCAACTACGCCATCCTCATCCAGGCCTGGCGCGTCATGCTGAACGGCTGGCAGCAGTCGTTGCCGTTTCTCGACAGCGTGCGGATCTGGCTGGTTTCCGGACTCGGCAAGTATGTCCCTGGCAAGGTCTGGGCGGTGGCAGGCATGGCGGTGATGGCACAGCGCAAGGGAGTGGCCGCGTGGGCGGCCACGGCGTCAGCCGTGGTGCTCCAGGCACTCTCGGTCGGGACCGGGGCAGCGATCGTCGGATTGGCGGGCAGCACCAGGCTCCAGGCAGAAGCGCCCTGGGCCAGGATCGCGCTTGTCGCCCTGGTGCTCGCCAGTGCCGCCGGCCTCGCGCTGCTGCTCTGGCCACCGGTGACGCGACGGCTCCTCCGCCTCGTGCGCATCGCGGCGCCGCCTGAGCGTTCGCCCGGGGCCCGCGCGGTGGCGTTCGGCTTGCTGGCCAACCTGCTGGCGTGGGTCAGCTACGGCACGTCTCTCTGGCTTCTGGCGCACGGGATCCTCGATGTCCCGGCGCTGTCACTGCGGGTGGCGATCGGCGCTTTCGCGGCGTCCTATGTAGCGGGGCTGCTTGCCCTCTTCGCACCCGGCGGCATCGGGGTTCGTGAACTGGTCTTCCTGCTGATGCTCGACGGCGTCGTCGGGCCAGGAGTGGCGGCGGCGCTCGCCATCGCATCGCGCCTGCTCCTGACCCTTACCGAAATCGGCACCGCACTACCATTCCTGATCCTCCAGCGAGGGCAGCGACGTG
>DAIMFY010000274.1:0-3477 GCA_036724295.1 Gemmatimonadales bacterium
GCTGCCGCCCGCGGAACATCATCGTCACCTTCACCTTGTTGCCGTCGCCCAGGAATTCCCGCGCGTGGCGGGTCTTGAAGTCGAAGTCGTGGTCCTCGATGTTGGGCCGCAGCTTCACTTCCTTGAGCTGGATCACGTGCTGCTTCTTCTTGGCGGCCCGCGCCGCCTTGGCTTCTTCGAACTTGTATTTCCCATAGTCCATGATCTTGACCACGGGGGGACGGGCCATGGGCGCCACCTCGACCAGGTCGAGGCCCCGCTCCTGGGCCGCTGAAAGCGCTTCATCAACCGGCAGAACTCCCAGCTGCTCGCCGCCGGGGCCAATCACTCGCACCGGGCTGATCCGGATCTGCCGGTTTACCCGGGTGCGGCGTTCGCGGTCATTAGTGGACAGTGGCTTGCTCCTCTGTGCTTGGGTCAGGAACAGAAAACGGACATCCGCTGAAACTCCGGATGTCCGCTGCGCCGCGGGCATGCCCCGCGGAAAAATCGCTTGGACCCGGTCACTCCGCGCCGCGCGCGGGCTCGAGGGTGGAGCCCGATCCGGGCCCACTTCTGACGGGGCAAAGCTACCCGGCCCGCTCGCCAGTGTCAACCTGTTGTCGCGCCACGACCTCCGTCTCCTCCAGATCGGTCGAGGCACCCCGGCGCACCAGCCGGCCCCACGCCACCACCGGATCATGCTCGAAGATGAGGCGCCATCCGTCCGCCACCGCCTCCCGGAGCACGCTGCGCTTGCTTTCCAGCGTGCGGAGCGGCTCCAGATCGTATCCCATGATCCACGGCAGCCTGAGGTGCGCCGAGGTGGGAATGAGATCCGCCACGAAGGCCGCTGTCTCGCCCCGGCTCTCCAGCAGCACCGCCTGGTGCCACGGCACGTGGCCCGGCGTGAGGCGCGCCTGGATGCCCGGCAGGATCTCCTGGTCGCCGTTCAGCAGCCGCAGCCGGCCGCTGTTGGCGATCGGCTCGAAGTTGGCCGGCAGGTAACTCGCCCGCGTCCGCTCGTTGGTCTTCCGCGCAAATTCCAGCTCGCCCCGCTGCATTACATAGGTCGCATTGGGGAAGGCGGTGCGCACCACTGCCTCGCCTCCCGCCGGATCACGGTCCAGCCGGGTGTTGCCGCCCGCATGGTCAAAATGCAGGTGGGTGTTGATGACGAAGCGGATGTCCTCCACCCGATGCCCCGCCTCGATGATGGCGTCCTCGAGCTGGCTTTCGCCGTCGCGGCCAGGGTTCTCCACCCCGTAGATCTCCCGGAATTTCGCATCATCCTTGGTGCCGATGGCGGTGTCGATCAGCGTGAGGCCATCAGGATGCTCCACTAGCAGGCAGCGCATGGCCAGTGGAATGCGATTCCGCTCGTCCGGAGGAATTGCCCGTGCCCATAGCGGCTTGGGCACCACGCCGAACATGGCACCGCCATCGAGCTGCTGCAGCCCACCCTCGAGCGTGTGGCAGCGCAGTTCGCCAACGGTGAAGCTCCGGGAGAGCGTCATGCTGGTCCCTCGGCCACTGAATCGGCGCGGGGCTCGGAGGGCGACGCCAACCGCTTCCGCGGGCGCCTCGGCGCGCGCCGCGAGGCGATCGCCTCGAGATCCTGCAACGTCCGCGCACCGTCGCAGTGCGCCAGGTCCAGCAGCCGCTGCAGCAGCTCGCCCGTGGCGACGGCGTCCCCTGCCGCCCGGTGCCGGGCGTCGTTGGCCAGGCCGAAATGCTGGGAAAGATTGTCGAGCGAACAGGAACGCACTTCCTTGACCAGCCGGCGGGCAAGCCGCACCGTGCAGAGCATCGGCCCGTCGAGCGCGACGTCGCGGGCGCGGTGCAGCTCGGCGCCCACGAAGCCCCAGTCAAAGCGCGCGTTGTGGGCCACGAAAACCCGGCCGCCAATCGCCGAAAGCACTGCGTCAGCTATCTCGGGAAAGGTGGGCGCGTGACGCACCGTAGCGTCGCTGATCCCGGTCATCGACGCGATGAACGCCGGAATCTTCCGCTCCGGGTTGACCAGCGTCTCGAAAACCAGTTCCCGGCGGTGCCCCTGCACCACCACCACGGCGATCTCGGTGATCCGGTCGCCGCCCCACGCGCGCATGCCGGTCGTCTCCACGTCCACTACCGCGAAGGTGCACGCCTCGAGCGCCGGCGATTCCTGAACTGCCGCCACCAGCCCCCAGCGGCCGTCGGCCAGCTGGCGGATGCGCGGATCGGCGCCCAGCAGGGCGAGCACGACGCGGTCGGCCACGGCCCTGGGCGCTCGGGGCAAGCCGAGAACCCGCTCGCAGAGCGCGGCCGAGCCGCAGGGAGCTTTCTGGAGTTCGGTCAGCACCCCGTCGAGGAGGGTGCCGGTCTGGTGCACCGCCACGCCCATCATGCGCTGGCCCGCCTGAGCGGCATGGTCATGCAGCGCGGGCCGCCGCCACCGCGCACGATCTCCGCGCCTTCCACCGTGATGACGACCTTGTCGCCCTCGCGCACGGGATCGTGCCCCCGCAGGAACTCGTTGCCATCCACGACCCGGAATCCCGACTGCCGCAGCTCCTCGACCGTCGCAACGTTCCGCGCGTAGCTGATGACCTGGCCGGGCCGCACCGCGAGGAAATTGCAGGCGGAACTCCACTGCTCCCGGTCCTGCGTGAGCCGATGGGCGCCGCCGGCGAACACCGGCTCCAGCTGGATGTCCACCTCGCGCAGCGCCGCGAAGAGGTTGGGCATCTCGCGCACTCCCTCCTGGCCGCGGCGGCGCAGCAGGACCGGGAGCCGCTCCGCGCCGACGAAAAACGGCGGGTATACCATCCCCAGCCCGTGGTCGAGCTGGGAAAAGATCATGTCGAGATGAATGGCGGTGGGAGCCTTGGGCATCACCACCACCACCACGGCCTCCACCCCGCCGGACGCGAAGAGCACCTCGGACAGCTGGTCCAGTGCCGCCGTCGAGCTCCGCTCGCTGAAGCCCAGCAGGACGACATCATCGCGCAGCACGTGCACGTCGCCGCCCTCGAGGGTGTAGTTGCTGCGGCGCTCTTCCGAGCCGTCGTAGAGAATGCCGTCGTTGGCAAGCGCGGGATGGAAACGGAACAGGGTCTTGGCGAGCAGCTCCTCCGTCCAACGGATGCCATAGCGCATCGAGCCGATCACGGCGTGGCCACCCACCACCATCCCGATGTCCCGGGGAAAGAAGAGATTCGGCAATGCCGGCAAGGCGTATCGCACCTCGTTGAGCGCCCGCGAGATGGCACCCGGGTCTTCCTCGGTCCCCTCGATGAGCATCGACACCAGTTCCTCCGGCGGGAGCGCCGAAAGCCGCTGGGCCAGCGGCTCCGAGGGGACCACGTCCATGGTGCGGCTCACGAAGAATTCGCGCGCGTCCTTGACGTGCAGGACCTCCGTGAGCAGGTCGCGCACCTGCAGTACCGTGCTGAAGCGTTCCAGCACCGCCACGAACTGGCGGTGCTCGCGCTGCGCCGACTCGACTTCGATGAT
>DAIMFY010000275.1:0-3476 GCA_036724295.1 Gemmatimonadales bacterium
CCGAGGGAAAGCATTGATGTCGAATCGTACCGTTGTCGCGAGCCTGCTGGCCCTCATTGTCGTGGCGGGCTGCAAGAAGGAAAAGCAACAGGTGGCGTACCAGGCCGTGCCGGTCGAGCGGCGCGACATCGTCGTGTCGGCACAGGCGGCGGGCACCATCCAGCCCGATACCGTGGTCGAGGTCAAGTCCAAGGCCTCGGGCGAAATCCTGGAGATCCATGTCCAGACGGGCCAGGAAGTGAAACGCGGCGACCTCATGGTCGAGATCGACAAGCGGGTGCCGCGGAACAACCTGGCGCAGGCCCAGGCGGAGCTGGAGGTCGCCAAGGCCCAGCTCACCAACGCGGAATCGAAGAAGCGCCGGGCGGACGATCTCTTCAAGACGCAGTCCATCACCCAGGAAGAGCACGAGCAGGCCGCGCTCGATTTCGCCAGCGCCAAGTCGGCGGTGGTGCGGGCAGGGGTCTCGGTCGAGACCGCGCAGGACCAGCTTGACGACACCAAGGTGCTGGCCCCGATCAGTGGCACGATCATCTCCCTGCTGGTTTCGCGTGGCGCCGTGATCAGCTCGCCCACCAGCGCGGTGGGCGAGGGCACCATCCTCCTCACCATGGCGGACCTCGACCTCGTCCAGGTCAAGACGCTGGTGGACGAAACCGACATCGGCAAGATCAAGCCGGGCATGCGCGCCACGGTCACGGTGGACGCCTACCCCAACCGCCCGTTCGACGGCGAAGTGCTGAAGATCGAGCCACTGGCCGAAGTGCAGCAGAACGTAACCATGTTCCCGGTGCTGATCCGCATCCAGAACACGCAAAACCTGCTCAAGCCGGGCATGAACACGGAAGTCGAGATCCACATCGGCCGGCGCGACAGCGTGCTCGCCATTCCGAATGCCGCGCTTCGCACGCCACGCGACGTGGCGTCGGCGGCGCAGGTGCTGGGGCTCGATCCGCGGGCCGTGCAGGAGCAACTGGCGCGGGAGCAGCAGGCGCCGCAGGCCGATTCGGGCAATGGCCGCACCTCCCTGGGCGCCTCCACTCCGGGCGCCGATAGCACTGCAAAGCCGGGCAATACCCTGACCATGCCCAACGGCCGGAGCATTACGCTGCCGGCGGGCGTCGATGCCGCCCAGGTGAAGGCCATCATGGATAAGCGGATGAAGGGCCAGGAGCTCAGCGCGGCGGACCGCGCCGTGATGCAGAAGGCGTTCGCCGGCATGCGCGGCAACGGCGGCATGCGGCGGAACGGGAACAATGACGCGGCGCTCTACGGCGGCAGCTACATCGTCTTCGTCAAGCGCGGCACCGAGATCAAGCCGGTGCACATCACCACCGGGCTCACCGACCTGGACTACAGTGAAGTGACGAAGGGCCTCGAGCCCACCGACTCGGTGCTGCTGCTGCCGAGCGCGGGGCTGATCGAGTCGCAGCAGGAATTCCAGCAGCGCGTCAACCAGATGACCGGTGGCGGGGCGGTGCCCGGCATGCGCAGCAACACCAACAGCAGCAGCGGCAGCTCGAGCACCTCGGGCGGCGGCAGGAGACAGTAATGCTGATCAATGAGACTGTCGCCGTCGCGCTGCAGTCCATCCGCGCCAACAAGCTGCGCGCCTCGCTCACGATGCTTGGCATCGTGATCGGGGTGGGCGCGGTCATCACGATGGTGGCCCTGGGCAGCGGCGCACAGAAGGCCGTCAACGACAGGATCGCGTCACTCGGTGCGAACACCTTCACCGTGTATCCGGGACAGCAGTTCCGCGGCGGCGTGGCGCAGTCGACCCGGGTCAATCTCACGACCGATGACTATCTGGCCGTCCGCCAGAAGGCGCGTGACATCAAGGCGGTGGTGCCCGAACTGCAGCAGTCACTGCAGGTCCAGTTTGGCAACAAGAACGTGAACACCGACATCGTCGGCACCACGGCCAACTATCCCCAGGTCAACAATTTCACGATCACCGCCGGCAAGTTCTTCTCCGACGGCGACGACGAGTCGCGGCAGCGCTACGCCGTGCTGGGCGCGGATATCCCGGACCAGATGGAATCCAATGGCGCCGCCATGATCGGGCAGACCATCCTGATCCGCGGCATCCCGTTCGAGATCATCGGAATCATGAGCCGGAAGGGCTCCCAGGGATTCAGTAATCCTGATGATGACATCTACATCCCGCTGGCCACCGCGCAGTACCGCGTGTTCGGAACCGACCGGATCCGCTCCATGTCCATCCAGGTGGCGGACGGCGTCCCCGTGGAAGTGGGCATGGTGGATCTGGAGCGCGTGCTGCGCGCCGAGCACAAGATCCGCCCAGGTGAGGAGAATGACTTCCGCATCCGGAACCCGCAGGACATCCTCGCCACCCAGCAGGAAGCGACCCAGGTCTTCACCATGCTGCTGGCCAGCATCGCCGCGGTAAGCCTGCTGGTGGGCGGCATCGGTATCATGAACATCATGCTGGTGTCGGTGACCGAGCGCACCCGGGAAATCGGGGTGCGGAAGGCGCTGGGCGCCACCCGCGCCAACATCATGCTGCAGTTCCTCATCGAGGCGCTGGTGCTCTGTCTCCTCGGCGGCATACTCGGCATTGCCATGGGCACCGGGGCAGCCATTCTGCTCGCCAAGCTGGCGCACTGGAACACGCTGATCTCGCCCGCGGCCATCATCGTGGCCTTCGGATTCAGCGCATTCATCGGGCTGTTCTTCGGCCTCTGGCCCGCACGCCGGGCGGCGAGCCTCGATCCGATCGTGGCATTGCGGTACGAGTAGACGGGACGGCGGGAAGACGGGAAGACGGGAAGGACTCATTCCCGCTGATCTTCCCGTCCTCCCGCCATCCCGCCTTCCCGCCTATCTTCGTTCTCCCCCACTCACCTGACCCTCGCTTCTCATGCATCTCGCCCTGCTCGCGCTCGCGGCATTCCTTCAGGACACGACTCCGGCCCGCGCCAAGGAGTCGGTCACCATTCCGCGCCTCGAGGCGACGGCGGTGGTGGACGGACGGCTGACCGACAGCGTCTGGCAGCAGGCGGCGGTGCTGTCCGGCTTTCACCAGTGGATGCCGGTGGATGGGCGGCCTGCCGAGGAACGCACCGTGGTGCGGGTGTGGTATGCGCCCGATGCCATCTGGTTCGGGATCACGGCGTATGATCGCCAGCCCGGGACAGTGCGCGCCACCGTGGCCGACCGCGACAACCTGGGCAACGACGACCACGTCTCGATCTACCTCGATACCTTCGGCGACCGGCGCCGGGCGTACGTCTTCACCGTCAACCCCATCGGCCAGCAGCAGGACGGCGTCCGGAGCGAGGGTGGCAACCAGGCCGCGTCGCTCACAGGCGGCACCGACGACCTGAGCCCCGATTTTCTCTGGGACTCCAAGGGAATGCGCACCGACTCGGGCTACGTGGTCGAGGTGCGCGTGCCCTTCAAGAGTCTCCGCTACCCCACATCGGGGCAGCAGACCTGGGGGCTCAATGTCG
>DAIMFY010000276.1:0-3471 GCA_036724295.1 Gemmatimonadales bacterium
ACCGGGCGGGTGCGCTGCGGCTGGCGGCGGCAGCGGTGGGGAGGCTGTGACGTGGACATGAGGGCGAAGCCCGTCGCGCTCATTGCGCTCTGCCTGATCGCCGGCGTGGCTGCGTGGGTCCTGCGTGGGAGGTTTCCGTCGGCGCGGGACGAGTCTCCGGCTGGGGCGAGCACGCCGGAAGAGCGTCTCGCACTGCTCGAGAACAGCTTGCGGGCACTCGAGGACGGCGTGCGGGATGCGCCGCGCGACCGATGGGATCCGGCGTATGTCGTCGCGCTGGTCGGACGGAGTCCCGACTCACTCTACCATTGGGTCCAGGACAACACGACATGGATACCCTATCGCGGCACCCTGCGCGGGCCGGTGGGCGTGCTCATGGATCGACAGGGCAACAGTCTCGATCGAGCGCTGCTGCTGGCCGAGCTGCTGCAGCGAGCTGGGCACTCGGTTCGCCTCGCCCGGACGGTGATTCCTTACGATCGCGCGGCGGACATGCTTCCGGAGCAGGCCGCGAGGCGACCCAGCGATGCCGACGCTGACCTTGAGCTTTCGATAGCGACGCCGGCCTCGATCCCTGAAGCGGCCGAAGGATATGGCCTCGATGGCAACGCGATCGGCGCAGTCCTCGAGAGTTACGACGAAGCCACCGCCGCCCTGCTGAGCAAGGTCGAGGAGCGCGTTGCGTCGCAGGCCGAGCGGCTGCTCACAAGTGTTGACGGGCCCGAGCCCGCGGTCGAGTGGGCGGTCAGGGCGGATTCTGCCGTGGCGATGCTCCGCGACCATTGGTGGGTCCAGCAGGAGATGAATGGCTCGTGGCGGGACCTCGACCTTGCCAAGTCGGACACCACGAATTCGGCACCCATGGAAGCGCCTGTCGAGTTCGTTGCGCCCACGGACGTGGATTCATCCCTGCAACACCGGGTAACCATACGGGTTGTGACTGAGCGGTTGACCGGGGGTCGCCTTGTCGAAGCGCGTGCGCTCGAGCACGCATTGCGGCCCAGCGACCTCATCGGGCGACCGATCACCCTCCAGTTCTGGCCGACCAGCTGGAATCCGCAGGACTCCACGAGTGCGTCCGCGCGATCCCTCAAGCTGTTCGCGCTTGAGCAGGATCAGTGGCGCGCTTCGTTGCTGGTCGGCAGCGATGCGGTGGCGGAGGTAACACTTGATGCGTCAACCCGCTCGGCGGACCGAGGGACGGGCTCCGTCGGCGGTCTTGGCAGCGCCATGGCCCGGGCGCTCGAAGCCCGGCGCAACGACGAGGACAGCCTCCTTACCGCGGTATCGATCGAGTACGCCATCCATGTTCCCGGCCGAATGCCACGCGTGCTCCGTCGGAGCGTGTTCGACCTGATTGGTCCAGCTGCACGCCATGCGGGAGTTGGCAACATCGTGTTCGACGAGCGGCAACGGTTGGAGCGGAGCCTCTCGCTGATGATGCGCACGGAGATCCTGCCTGTAGTGGCGGAGCCTGATGCCGGCTTCGTCACGTACCTCGCGGCGCGCAGTGTTCTCGCCAATGCCGACCTCCTTCGTGCGGTCTCCCAACCCGGATTCGGGGTGGACGCGCACAGGATGGACTCGCTGCTCAGCAGCGCTCAGCCGGGAGTGGGACCGCTTTACGCCCTCGCGGGTCTTCGTCATCACGCCAACGGCACAGCGGCTTTCCTCGACCAGCCGGCGATACTGACGCGGCACCGGTACCCCCGTATGGTGGGCGACTCCATCGCCCTCGCTGACGCGACGGACATCGTCGCTAACGAGTTGGGGATTGCGCTGGGCGAGCCGGACGGGTTTGCCGCGCGAGTGGTCCAGGGCGTCTGGGATACCAACCTCGAAGCATTGCTGGGCCTCGCCGGTGGGCCGATTGGCAACGCGGCGGCGGCGTTCGATGCGACAGGCAATTGGCGTGCGCTGTCCCGATATGACAGGGAGCGCGTTGCCACGCTACCACTGCCGGCGGATGCGCTCGCGCAGATCACCCACCAACTGGATAGTGGCTACACGGTTGTGGTCCCGGAGAGTCCGGTCACTGTAGACGGCCAGCAATTCACCGCGTGGTGGCGCGTCCGGCCGGAAACCGGCGACGCGCTCGGCATCGGAGAGAACGGCTGGGGCCAGGGGTCCGAATACAGCCTGACGACCAACATCATGATCGTCGGGGCCCGCTCCTTCGCATTCGAGTACGGTCTGTGCCAGTTCATCCCGCAGGCGGCGAACAGCCTTCGCGTGATCGGAGGGGAGTTCTGGAGGCTTGGCATTGCGCCGAGCTGGACCCGTCCGCCCGAGCCGGGCAAGGACTTCGAAGACGTCGCGGTAGAGAACAACCGAATGTGCCTGAAGGCAGCGATGCTACAGGGGTTTCTGGCAACGGCGCCGCTGCTGATCGCAACGGCCCGGTACAAACTCCTGGCCCGGGCGCAGCGGAGCCTGGTCGCCAGGGACGCCATCGCAAGGATGCGTCAGTCCACGAAATACTGCTTGTGCCTCCGCGGTCGCTTTGGAAAAGGCCCGGCCGGCGGCCAGCCAGGCCTGACGAGAGCCCAGGCGCGAGGAGGACCGATCGTTCCGAGAGGCGGCGGCGACCCGAAGATGATCGATCCACTGGGTAAAACCCAGCCGGGAGGCCAGGCCGGGGGCCTGGCAAAGACCCAGGATCTGGGTACAACGCAGTCTGGCGCGCCAACGCCCAGGACCATGCCGGGGATGGGAAGTTCCCCATTGAAGGGCCCGTACCCGGCCTCGCTTGCCGAGGCTGAGCAGAGCAGGCTGGAGGCATACGACGCGTACTATCGCGCTGCGGATAACGCGTCGGAGAAGACTGGTGACTGGATTCGATACCGGTTCGAGAACGAATACCAGCTCAGGAAACTGAACCCTGATG
Organism: Gemmatimonadales bacterium; assembly: GCA_036724295.1. GTDB lineage: Bacteria > Gemmatimonadota > Gemmatimonadetes > Gemmatimonadales > GWC2-71-9 > CAMLHP01. The sequence continues at coordinate 2,888 of DAIMFY010000276.1, forward strand.
CACCCATACCCGACTTCCTTCGAGACGATCATCACGCCGTGCTTGAAGCCAAGATGGGCGAGGCCGCGAAGGCGAAGGACTACGCACTCACACGTTCTCTTGAAGCCGAGAAGAGACTGGAGTGGGCCAAGGATGCTGTCAAACGAGGAGAGCTACCTCGTGCGAGCCCGACGCCGAGTTCCTCGCCCTGCAATCCAAGCTGTGGTGGGGCAGGCAGCGCCGGCGGCTCCGGCAGCGCACCCGCCAGCAGTCCCAGTGGTTCCCTGGAAGCGGGCAGCGCCGGCGTGGCGAGTTCGTTCCTCCAGGGCAGATGGCCAACGGGGAGCCAGTGATGAGACGAACCATTGTCGCCTCGCTTGTCTTCGTCGATGTCGTGGTGGCCGCGGCCGTTTCGCCAATGCATCTGCAGACCGGTGCCGCGGTTGTCCCCCTCTGTCCCGGCCTCACCCTCGTCACAGCCGTGAGCGGCCCTGAGGGTGACTACGAATCGATCAAGACCATCGCCAGCGCCGACACGCGCGGCATTGCCGTGACCTATTCCGCGCAGGTGCCTACGAAGAACGGCTCGCTGCGCAACTGGAACA
>DAIMFY010000277.1:0-1641 GCA_036724295.1 Gemmatimonadales bacterium
CCGAGCCGATGGCATCCTTGAGGGTCTCCGGCTCCTCACTCTTGGTCACCATGACGACCGGCGTCGAGAGGTCGAGCCCCCGGATGGCGCGGAAGATCTCCATCCCCCGGCGCCCCGGCATCTGCTCGTCCAGCAACACCACCCCGTACGGCTGGCGCTGCAGCAGGACCAGCGCGTCGTCGCCGTTGGCGGCGGTCTCCACCGTGAAGCCCTGCTCTTGGAGGAACAGCACGTGCGACGTGAGGCTCGCCACCTCGTCGTCCACCCACAGGATGCTTCTGGGACGTGGCATAGAAACGAAGGTTAGGGCAGGGACCGGCGGGTGGCAACGCGGTAGCGGCGGCGGCCGGTGCCCGGTACATTGGCGCCGGTGACCCACGCCACGACAACCCACGCGCGCCCGGAAGACCGGCTGCTGGAACTGGTTGCTGGTGGCGTCCGGGGCCCCAGGCGAGACGGGCTGTTTGCGCTCTGGCTGCTGTTGCGGGTGCTCCAGGACATGCGCGGGGTGCCGTATTCGGAGCGACTCCACCGACGGCGCCTGGCCGCGCTGGAGCGGCGACTGGCTACCTTGACCCTGCCTGCCCCGTTCCGCCGCGCGGTGACGTCAGCCCTGGCCGCCCTTGCCAACCCGGCGACTGCCAATCCCAATGTGATCCTGGCGCAGCTGGTGGCCCCGGTGCGGGAATCGGTGAACGCGGAGGCGGGGGAGCTGGTGCAGGGCCTGGGGCGTGGGGACTAGGGCGCGGGCCCTCATGCCCCACGCCTCACGCCCCCTGCCCTATTTCGGCCTCAGCGAGTTACTCGAATCCTTGGCCGCCGCGGAGCGCCGGACGTAGCTGCTGTCGCGGGATGGCACTGCACCGACCAGCTCGACGCGAGCCCCGCTGTCATTGGGCACGATCCGGACCCACATCGGCTGGCCCGTGGCGGTCCAGTCCACATGCATCGCCGTAGTCTGGGTAGAGTCGGTCAGGTCGCTCACGATCGACCAGCCCGGCTGGGAAAACTGGGCCCGGTAGTACTGAGCGATAACCTCGGGAGTGGCGTACGACTGGAATACCAGCTGAACTGCGTCAGCGCCGCCAGCCCGCGACTCGACTCGTGAGTTGGGCGGCAGCGGGATGGACGAAAACGCCTCGGCCACATTAGGTGGCTTGATGTCCTCCGCATCCTTCTGACAGGCCCCGGCGAGCAGCAGCAGGGCGCACGAAACCGCAGCGACATGACGTGACATAGGCGGGGAGACTAGCGGCCCGGATGGTTTGCCGCAAGATGCGCCGCCGCTTAACTTTCCACCCGATTCCGTACGCAATTCCGCAGGGCGAGGAGCATCATGGCGGGCCATAGCAAGTGGAAACAGATCAAGCGCAAGAAGGCGGTTACCGACTCGCGCCGAGCCTCGGCGTGGACCAAGGTCATCCGCGAGATCACGGTGGCCGCCCGGGCCGGTGGCGGTGATCTGGGCGGCAATCCCCGCCTCCGCCTCGCTGTCGACGCCGCCCGCGCGGTCAACATGCCCAAGGAAAACATCGAGCGCGCCATCAAGAAGGGCACCGGCGAACTCGAGGGCGAGGCGTACCAGGAACTCACCTACGAGGGCTACGGCCCTGGTGGTGCCGCCGTGTTCATCGAGGCCAC
>DAIMFY010000277.1:1741-3447 GCA_036724295.1 Gemmatimonadales bacterium
TCGGCCGAGGTGGCGATGGTGCCGAAGAACACGGTGAAGGTGGAAGGTCCCGATGCCGACCGCCTGCTCCGGCTGGTGGAAGCGCTGGAAGAACTGGACGACGTGTCGAAGGTATTCTCCAATTTCGACATCGACGCATCCCAGCTGGCGGAGGCCGACGCCTGACGCGGCGCCTCGCGTGAAAGTACTTGGCGTGGACCCTGGCACTGCGGTGCTCGGGTATGGAGTGGTGGAGTCAGTCCCTCGCCGGGCCGGCCGCCTCCTGGAGTGCGGTGTGGTGCGCACCAGCAGCCATGAGCCGCTGCCTGCCCGCCTCCGGATCATTCATGAAGCCATCGCCGATCTCATCGCCCGGCACCAGCCCGATACGCTCGCCATCGAGAAGGCGTTCTACGGCAGGAACGTGCACACCACGATGGTGCTGAGTCACGCTCGAGGTGTCATCCTGCTGGCGGCCGAGCAGGCAGGACTCACCATCGGCGAGTATGCGCCAGCCCTCATCAAGAAGACGATCGTGGGCCGGGGCGCCGCCATGAAACCGCAGGTGGGCTACATGGTGCAGCAGCTGCTCCACCTCACTGCGGCGCCGGAGCCGGCGGACGCCGCCGACGGCGTGGCCATCGCCCTGACGCACCTGCTCCTCGCCGGCAGCAAGGTGCCGGCCGCACGATGATCGCCCTGGTCAGCGGGACGCTGGTGGCGCGCGATGGCGAGACCATCACGGTGGAGACCGGCGGCGGCGTAGGCTACACCATGACCGTCCCGACCGGCACGATGGCGCGGCTGCCGGCCACGGGCCAGGGCGTGCGGCTGCACACCGAGCTCGTGGTCCGCGAAGATGGCTGGATGCTGTTCGGTTTCGACGAGCCAATCGACCGCGCGGTCTTCCGCCGGCTCCTCGGCGCCAGCGGATTCGGGCCTCGCCTGGCGCTCGGGCTGCTGGCCGAGCTGGGCGCCGAGCGAGCGGTGCGCGCCATCCGCGCGCGCGACCTCGCCGTACTCTCGAGCGTAAGCGGCATCGGGCGGAAGAAGGCGGAGCGGCTGGCGCTGGAGCTCTCCGACCGCTTCGATGACCTGGAATTCGCTGCGACGCCGGCACCGGCGCGCGGCTCGGAAGAGGCAGTCCGTGCCCTCGTGGCCCTTGGCTACACGCCGGCTGCTGCCGACGACGCCGTGCGCCTGGCCGCGCGCGAGGTCGCCCTGGAAGACACACCGCAACTGATCCGGCGGGCCCTGGCCCAGCTCGCCGGTGCCCGTTCTGGGAGAACGCCCTGATGACCGTCGCCGCCGTGACCGCCGAGTGGCTCTGCACCCGCTGCGGAACATCCAACCGAAAGCTCGTGATGGAGGAGACCGACCGGGCGGTGGACCGATGCCAGCACTGCGGTGCGCGGCACGTGATCCGGCCCGGTCTCCGCCGGGTGCGCTGGGAGTCGGAGCTGGATGATTGACGTGACCCGCCTCGATGTGACCACCCCTGCCGAGCTGCCGGAGGAAACCGGCGCCGACGCCGCGCTTCGGCCGTCACGGCTGGAAGATTTCGTCGGCCAGGAGCAGGTCAAGACGTCACTTCGCATTGCCGTGGATGCTGCGCGGCAGCGGCGCGAGGCGCTGGACCATGCGCTCTTCTTTGGACCGCCGGGCCTCGGCAAGACGACCCTCGCCATGCTGCTCGCGCGGGAAATGGGCGTGCAGCTGCGCACCAC
>DAIMFY010000278.1:0-1714 GCA_036724295.1 Gemmatimonadales bacterium
GCGGGAGGAGGCCCGGCACTTTGCCTTCTATCGCACCATCATGCAGGAAATCCTGCAGCGGGATCCCAACCAGGCGCTCGAGTCGATCGTGCAGGTGCTGCCGAGCATCGACATGCCGGGGCACAGCATGCCTGGCTTCCGCGAGATCGCCGACGTGATCCGGCGGTCGGGCATCTATGGCCCGCGCGATTACCTGCGCATCGTCCAGGAGCAGATCAAGTACTGGAAGATCGAGACCCTCGAAGGGCTTTCCGAGCTGGGCCGGGTAGCGCAGGACAGGATCCTCAGCATTCCCGACCGGCTTCGGCGAGTGGCCGATGCCATTGAGACCCGCAGCAAGAGCAAGACTTTCAGCTTTGACGTGGTATTCAACCGGGAATTCGCCCTCGAATGATCCGGGCGTGTGCGCTGCTTGTCGCCACGCTGGCCCTGTCTGCGTGCGGCAAGGGAGAGCCAGCCCCCGCCCGCGCCGCCGTGCCTCACACCGCGGCTGACTCCGCCGATGCAGATGCGACGACGCTGGGCCGGGAGATCTACCACCTGCTCGACCTTGCCTCGGATTATCGGGGCTCGCACCGCGGGCGCCTGCCCCGCTCCCTTCGGAACCTCGGCATCGACAGCCTGACCAGCGACATCGCGCGGAGTATCGACGCCGGCGGCGAGCACTTCACCGCTGCCGCTGCGTTCCGGAATCCCGCTGGGCACGCCTGGGTCGCCTGCACCGGCGAGCTCGACGTGCTGGAAGACGCCGTGATCGGCGGGGGGCGCTACACGCTCGCCTGCACCTCGCCCTCCGGTGAGCAGCACGAGGTCCAGGCCGGCGGGGCACTGGACTAGCCAATGCCTGCTCCCTCTTAGTCGTGCTCACTGCGATCTATTTCGGGCTTCGCGTCGCCGTGGCCGTTGCCTTCTTCTTCTCGCTCGTGGTCGCGGCCACGCACTGGATGGTGCGGCAGCAGAAGCTCGCGCCGTTCGGTCCGTGGCCCAGGGCCGTGCGGCGACTGAGCGATCCCCTGCTGCTGCCCATCGAGCGCAGGCTACTGCGCTCGGGCGGCAATCCACAGAACGCGCCGCTCTGGCTGGCCGGCCTCACGCTGGCACTCGGACTGGTCGCGCTCTGGCTCTTCCGCTGGCTCGCCGGTACAATTCTCACCCTGGCATACGCCCCACAGGCGGGACCCCGCTTCTGGATAGCGCAGGCGCTCCACTGGGTCTTCTCGATCGTGGAGATCGCGCTGATCGTGCGCGTGCTGGGCAGCTGGATCGGCGCCAACGAGCACACGAAATGGATGCGGCCCTTCGTGGTGCTCACCGAATGGCTGCTCGCCCCGCTTCGCCGCTTCGTCCCGCCCCTCGGCATGATCGACATCACGCCGCTCATCGCGTACTTCCTGCTGATATTCGCGGAACGGGCAGCGATGGGGATGCTGCTGTCGTAGGTCGTATGTCGTACGACTTACGACTCACGACTTATGACTGACATCACCCTCCACATCCTCGTGCAGCCCCGCGCCTCGCGCAGCGAGATCGTCGGTCCCCACGGCGACGCGCTCAAGGTCCGCCTCGCAGCGCCGCCAGTAGATGGCGCAGCGAACGAGGAACTGGTGCGGCTGCTGGCCAAGGAGCTGGATGTGCCGAGAGGGAATATCGAGATCGTCTCGGGCTTCACCTCGCGGCGGAAGACAGTGCGGGTGTCGGGAGTGGGTCATGAGTC
>DAIMFY010000278.1:1814-3432 GCA_036724295.1 Gemmatimonadales bacterium
GTCGCAAAGTCATGGTACAACCCGGTCGCGTCAGCCGCCGCCGCGTCCCGCATCAGCTGGGCGGCGCCGGACGGTCGCCCGAGGTTGAGGGCAAGCTCCATGCGGCGCTGATACGCACGAGTCAGGTCACCGCCTGTGCCGCTGCGCCGCTGAAGTTCTCGTGTGGCCGCGACGGCATCATCGATCCCCACCCCTTCCACCTCAGCGGCGGAAACCAGCCGGTCGAGTGTGGAATGGCTTTGCGTGGACATGTTGCTTCGAAACGCCTTCAACGTGGCGGAGTCGCCCAGCGCCGCCGCAATCAGCCAGCGATAGTACGCCGCCAGATCGCCATTCCTGTCCAGTGCCAGGTAGCGCGTTCCCAGCCGCCGAACTGACGCCGTGTCGCCGCGCGCCGCCTCGATATCGAGCAGATGGCCCATGGCCGGCACGTAGGATGAATCGATCTCCAGCGCCTTGCGAAAGGCGGCCGCTGCGCGATCACGCGCCCCCGGCAGCCCCGCCCATGTCTGCTGGTTGAGTACCAGGCCGAGCTGGAGCCAGATGTCCGGCCGGCCGGGCGCGACAGTGGCCGTTTCGCAGAGTGAGTAGTAGGCCATGGTATCGCGAACGTTGACCGGGATCGCCTCAGGCAGGAACTCACGATTGAGGCATGGCAGGAAGCGCGCGTCTGCCGGCGGCAGGTTGCCACGCTGTGCCTTCAGCCAGCCCGTCACCAGATCCTCCTCGTCGTTGCTCGAGAGTTGGCCGGCCATGAGCCAGCCGATGCCGGCCACGGCAAAGGATGAGTCCCGGCCAATTGCCTCAGCGTAATGCGACGTCGCGGCGGCATAGTGGCCGCCGGCGAATTCCTGCTCCGCCTGGAGAAACGGACGCAGTGCCGCGAGGGATGCGCGCTGCAGCACTGCCATGCGACCGGCCGGTTCACTGGCGAGCGACGCGAGGAGGCCCGCCGCAATCCGGTCGGCGAGGGGACCGAGACGCGCCGCGCTTTCGCTGACATTTGTCACCCTCGCCAGCTCGGTACCGTTGATGGTGGATTCGATCGTAGCGGTGACGTTCAGCGAATCACCCGAAGCGAGCACCTGGCCACGCAACACCAGGCCGGTGCCGAGGTCGCTCGCGAGCGTGGTAATCTGCTGCTGGGCCAGCGAGCCCGGCACCGCGTCGAGCCGCTGCAGCGCTGCTCGCACTCCAGACGCCTCGGCAGCGCGTGGCCCGCCCAGTCCCGTGAACCGGTCGGCGAGCAGGTTGGCCAGTGCCTGTCCCGCGGAGGCAGCCACCGAGTCGCCGGGATTGGCGGCGCCCAGCGGCAGGATCGCAATGCGACCCGGATCCGGCGGCAAGGCGGCAGTCGGACGCGCAAGGATCCGCCATGTCGCGACGCCGGCGATCGCCAGCAGCAGCACGAGCGCGGGAATGAGCCAGGGCCGCCTGCGGGCGGGAGGCGGTATCGTGAGCGAGGCACGGCTCCACGCCGGGAATGACTCGCCGCGGAGGACCCGTGCGAATTCACCTGAAGAGGAGAAGCGATCAGCCGGGTTCTTGGCGAGCGCGCGATGGATGGCGCCCTCGATGATTTCAGGCACGGAATCGCGCACGGCACGGATGCTCGGCA
>DAIMFY010000279.1:0-3424 GCA_036724295.1 Gemmatimonadales bacterium
AAATCGCCCCCGCCCGTCCCATGTCGATTCCCCATCCGCCCGTTCGACGTATTCTTGAAACCCGGGACGAGCCCGGGTGCCCAACGCTCCACAGGGGGATACGACAATGCGGGTCATGGTACTGGTGAAAGCCGACAAGGACTCCGAGGCCGGCGTCATGCCGACCGAGCAGCTGTTGACCGATATGGGGAAGTACAACGAAGAGCTGGTCAAGGCTGGCATCATGCTGGCCGGCGAGGGCCTGCACCCCAGTTCCAGGGGAAAGCGGGTCAAGTTCGAAGGTGCAAAGCGCACCGTGATCGACGGCCCGTTCGCCGAGTCCAAGGAACTCATCGCCGGATTCTGGCTTTGGCAGGTCAAGTCCATGGATGAGGCGGTCGAGTGGCTCAAGCGCGCCCCGTTCGACGGCGGGACCGAGATCGAAATCCGACCGGTCTTCGAGGAGGAGGACTTCGGCCAGGAGTTCACGCCGGCACTGCGGGAGCAGGAGGCACGGTTGCGGGAGGAGATTGGACGGCGGGGGTGAGAGCCTCCGGTCATCGGTCGTCGCTTGGCGGTCAGCCGTTGACTGAAGACTGATGACCGACGACCCTTGTCCCTCATGGCCCCTGACACCCATCGCGCCATCGAGACGGTCTGGCGGATCGAATCCGCAAAGCTCATCGCGGGCTTGACGCGCATGGTGGGCGATATCAGTCACGCCGAAGACCTGGCACAGGATGCCCTGGTGGCCGCGCTGGAACGCTGGCCGGAAACGGGCATCCCCGACAATCCCGGCGCATGGCTCATGGCCACTGCCAAGCATCGCGCTATCGACGGCTTCCGCCGCAACAAGCTGCTCGACCGCAAGCACGAGGAGCTGGCGTACGACGCCGACGCCATCCAGCGCACCATGCCGGATTACGATTCCGCCCTCGACGACGACATCGGTGATGACCTGCTTCGGCTCGTCTTCACCGCCTGTCACCCGGTGCTGGCCACTGACGCGCGCGTGGCGTTGACGCTCCGCCTCCTCGGCGGGCTCACTACCGACGAAATCGCGCGCGCCTTCCTGGTGCCGGTCTCCACGATGGCGCAGCGGATCGTCCGCGCGAAGCGCACGCTGGCCGATGCGAAAGTTCCCTACGAAGTACCGCGTGGCGAGGAGCTCGGCCCGCGCCTTTCGTCGGTGCTTGAGGTGATCTACCTCATTTTCAATGAGGGCTACTCGGCCAGCGCCGGCGATGACTGGATCCGCCCCCAGCTCTCGGAAGAGGCGCTCAGGCTGGGACGCATCCTGGCGGGCCTCGCGCCCGATGAGCCCGAAGTGCACGGATTGATGGCTTTGATGGAAATCCAGGCCTCGCGCTTCAAGGCGCGGGTCGCGGCTGACGGCACGCCGATCCTCCTGCTGGACCAGAACCGCGCCCGCTGGGACCAGCTCCTGATCCGCCGTGGACTCACGGCGCTGCAACGCGCCGAATCGCTCGCGGCGGAGCCGGGACCCTACGTGCTGCAGGCCGCCATCGCCGCCTCCCACGCGCGAGCCCGCAACGCCGACGAAACCGACTGGCGGGCCATCGCCTCGCTTTATGGCCGGCTGGCCCGGCTCACCGGTTCACCGGTGGTGGAGCTCAATCGGGCGGTTGCGGTTGGAATGGCCTCAGGACCGGAAGCGGGGCTGGCAGTCACCGAACCGCTGGTGGAAGAAAGGTCGCTCAAGGAATATCATCTCCTGCCCAGCGTCCGCGGAGACCTGCTGATGAAGCTGCAGCGTTACGAAGAAGCCGCGGCCGAGCTCCGCCGCGCCGCCGAACTCGCCGGCAACGCGCGCGACCGGGCGCTGCTGCTGGACCGGGTCGCGGCCTGCGAACGCGCCACCGGAAAGATCCATTGACGGACGCGCAGGCCGCCCTCCCTTCACCGGTGACCGCATGACCGACGAATCGGGCGACGCCGAAGTAACCGCCCCCGCCGCCACGGTTGGCACGCCGGAACCGGCACCCGCCCGGCGCACGCGCTTCGATCGCTCGATCGTGGAAGGGCCGTTGCGTTCCGCGGTCTGGAAGCTGGCGTGGCCCACCATGCTGGTGAACATCGTCGGCGGGATGCAGGGGATGGTGGACCAGGTGATGGTTGGTCACATCGTGGGCTTCACCGGCAACGCCGCGATCGGCGTGTCCTCGCAGCTCATGCTCGTCGTCATCATCTTCATCAGCTCGATCTTCAGCGGCATGAGCGTGCTGGTGGCGCGGTTCGCCGGTGCGGGCGATGAAGACAAGGTGAACCGCACCATCTACCAGGCGTTCCTCACCGCCGGCGCGATGGCGCTGCTCATCATGGCGCCGCTGGGTTACTTCCTGGCTCCCTCGCTCCTCGATTTCGTCAATGCGGCGCCCGCAGTGCAGGCGGAGGCATTGCCCTATCTCCGCATCATGTTCGTATTCAGCTTCGGCATGCTGGTGTTCTTCATGCTGGGCGGCGCCCTGCGTTCCGCCGGCGATGCCCGCACCCCGATGATCCTCGGCATCACCATGACGGTGCTCAACATCATCTTCAACGTCATCCTGATCCGGGGACTGGGGCCAATCCCCGCCTTCCGCACCGCCGGCGCCGCAATGGGCACCGTGCTGGCCTCGGGACTGGTGGCTGTCTACGCCATGTTCAGGCTCTGGCGTGGCGGCTGGGTCATCGCGTTCCCGCGAGGCCAGGGCTATGGCCCCAACTGGCAGATCATCCGGGAGTTGTTCCGCTTTGGCCTGCCCACCGGGGTACAGGGGATCGCCATGAACGTCGGCGGCGTGCTCATGCTGTCGTTCATTGGCTCGCTGGCACAGAGCGCCGCGGCGCAGGCGGCGTTCTCGGTCTCCTACTCGCAGCTCTTCTCGTTCATCACCTGGACCTCCGTCGGGCTGATGGGCGCCGCTGCCGCCACCGCAGGGCAGAATCTCGGTGCCCGGCAGCCGGACCGCGCCAGCAAGGCCGTTCGCATCGCCGCTGAAATCGGACTGGCAGTCGCCGCCTTCGTGGGCTTCTTCTTCCTGTTCTTTCCGCGCCAGCTCCTGGCCATCTTCGGCATGAACGAGCCGACTGTCGTGGAGCTCGGCGTGCAGCTGCTCCATGTGCTGAGCGTGTCGGGGCTGTTCATCGCCGTGGCGCTCACCTACACCGGTGGTCTCCAGGGAACTGGCGATACGAGGAGCCCGCTCTGGATCTCCATCGTCTCCCAGGTCGCAATTCCGCTCGGCATCTGCTTCGTCATCCAGGAGACCGGCACTCTCCAGGCGCTCCACATCTGGCTCGCGATTCTTGCCGGGCACGTCACGCGCTGCGTGCTCAGCGTGTGGCGCTTCAGGCAGGGAAAGTGGAGAGGGATTGAAGTGAGGGTCTGATGGGCGGGATGGGCGGGATGGGCGGGATGGGCGGGATGGGCGGGATGGGCGGG
>DAIMFY010000280.1:0-3409 GCA_036724295.1 Gemmatimonadales bacterium
TCGTCAACGACACCCTGGGCCATGCGGCCGGCGACCGGCTCCTCAAGCTCATTGCCGACATCCTCAAGCAGCAGGGGCGCGCGCTCGACGTCGTGGGACGGCTGGGTGGGGACGAGTTCCTGGTGATCCTGCCGATGACCACACCAGCCGAAGCCCGCATTTTCATCGGGCGGGTGGCCCGCAGTCTTCGCGAGCTGCACGAGTTGCATCCCGAGTTTGGCACCTGCACGGTCAGCATCGGCATTGCCGAATCTCCCAGGCACGGGACCACCGTCAGCAGCATCCTGGCCGCCGCCGACAAGGCGCTGTACAAGGCCAAGCGCGGCGGCCGGGACGCGGTCGAGGTCGCGGACGACTGAGCCGATCATGGACCTCGAATTCGTACTGCTGGGCGATGCCCTCTGGCTGGATTTCGTGAACACCGCGCGCGAGCCTGGCGCGCGCCCCGACACCATCCCCGATCTTGCAGCCTATCACCGCTGGACCAAGGCGTGCCGGCTGCCGTCCGACGCCGACGCCCTCGAGTTCTCGACCATCCGCCGGGTGCGCGCCCGCCTCGTGCTGCTGGCTGACGCGCTGGCCGATGGCACGCCGGTCCCGTCGCGCGCCATCTCCACGATCAATCAGCTCCTGCATCGCAGCGAAGGCCACGAGCAGCTGGTGCGGGAGTCGGGCAAGTGGCATGTGAAATTCCTGCCGGCCCAGGCGCCGGCGGCGCTGGTGGCCGTTGCGCGCTCCGCGGCGGCCACGCTGGCGGAGCCCGAGGTGCTGATCCGTCATTGTGCCAATGAGGCCTGCCGCCTGCTCTTCCACGATCGCACGCCCTTTCATGACCGCTACTGGTGCTCGCCCCTGCGGGCATGCAGCGAGATCAAGGTTGAGCGCCGGCGGAGCGCATTGCGTTGAGCGTGCCTGTGGGCGGGCTGGTGACCGATCCGGCGGGCTTCTTCCAGCGGGTAGAAGCCGCGCTGGGCGAGCGATATCAGCCCGAGATGATCGTCGCCGCCTCGCGGGAGCGGGTGCTCTTCCGCGCCGAAGACCTCCTGCTCAAGCGGCGGGTGAGCCTCCGGATCAATTTCTTTTCCGATCACGGCATCCGCGCCTGGTTCATGCGCGAGGCCGAGGCGCTGGCCCAGCTCAACCATCCCGCCATTCGCGGCATTTACGACGCCGGCGTGACCGGCGACATCGCCTTCCGGGTGGGGACCTGGATCGAGGGCGAGGGACTCAACGAAGCGCTGCGACGCGGGCCGCGTCCGATCCCGGTGGTGCACACCCTCGCGCGCGACCTGCTGGGCGCGCTGGAGCATGCCCACGCCAACGGAATCATCCTGCGCCGGCTCGTGCCCGCGTCGCTCCTCATCACCAACTCGGGTCACGGCACCCTCACCGACGCCCGTTTCGCCAGCTGGACCCTGCCGGCCGTGCCTGCGGACGTGACGCCCACTGGACTCGAGTTCATGGCCCCCGAGGTGCGGAGCGGCCAGGTTGGCGATCCTGCCAGTGACGTCTTTGCCGCCGGTGCGCTGCTCTACTACGCCCTCACCGGCATCGAGCCGCCGCTCGATCCCACGACGGTCCGGCCACCGAGGCAGCTGCGGCCGATGACGCCCGTGGCCATGGAGCGGGTGGTGCTGCGCGCCCTGCGGCCGGCGCCCGATGATCGCTACCTCAACGCGGTCGAAATGCTGGAGGACTTTGCCAGCGATGCCGGCTCCTTCGAAATGCCGGCGGCAGTGGCGCCGCGCCACGCCAGCGGCCACGAAGATCGCACGCGCTTCGAGCAGCGGCTCCGCCGCGCACTGGGCGACGACTACGAGCTCCTGTCACTCCTCGGCACCGGCGGCTTCGGCAGCGTGTACCGGGTGCGCGACCTGCACCTCGAGCGCGAGGTGGCGCTCAAGGTCCTGCACCCCCTGCTCACGCGTGACCCCGAAGTGGTGGAGCGCTTCCGTCGTGAGGCGCAGCTCGCGGCCCGGCTCAATCACATGAACATCGTGGACATCTACGACATCGGCGGGCGCTCGGGGCTGATCTGGTACACGATGGAGCTGATCGATGGGCCGAGCCTGGCCCAGCTGGTGGAGCGCAACGGGCCGCTGCCCATCGCGCGCGTGCTGCGGCTGCTGCGGGAAGCGCTCTCGGCACTGGCGCACGCGCATGGGCTCGGGCTCGTGCACCGCGATCTCAAGCCGGAGAACATGCTCATCGAGCGGGATGGCGCGCTGCGGATTACCGACTTCGGCCTGGCGATCGCACTGCGTGGCATGGGCAAGTTCGGCGGCGCCACCAGCCAGAGCGGCACGCCCCAGTATGCCAGCCCGGAGCAGCTCCTGGGCGAGCGGGTGGACCAGCGCAGCGATCTGTACAGCCTCGCCGCGGTTGCGTGCTTCGCGCTGCTGGGAGTGACACCCTTCCCCGGGCAAACGCCGGAACAGGTGCTCGCCAGGCAGACGACGCGGCAGCTGCCGCCACTGCACGAGTCGCGATCGGACGTGAGCGAGGAGCTGGAGCGGGTGCTGTACCGCGCGCTGGACCCGGAAGTGGACCAGCGATACCCGTCGGCTGCGGAGTTCCTGCAGGCGCTCAACCGCGCCACGGCGAGCGCGGCGCCGGCCCGGCCCGACTGGGCCCGGGCTGCTGCCCGCTGGCTCGGCCTGCCGCCATCAGAGGATTAGCCTCTTGACGGATTTGGCATAACATGCAAATTGTATCCCGGTTTGACCCGGTCCCCATGGCGTTCCTCCTGGAAGACTCTTCCGCTCTTCGGAACCGCTCAATCTCGGGTCACAGAGTGACTCATGACGCGGGACTCGCCCGCGCCCATGAGCAACCGCTCCCCCGCGTGGCATCCGCCCGCGGCGTGGGCGGTGCGGCAACCAACACGGAGTAGAGTAGCATGGCTCGCACGACCGGCACGGTGAAGTGGTTCAATGACGCGAAGGGCTTCGGCTTCATCACGCCCGAGAACGGGGACAAGGATTGCTTTGTCCATCACACCGCCATCAAGATGGACGGCTTCCGGACGCTCGCCGAAGGCGAGCGGGTGGAGTTCGACATCGTGCAGGGTGCGAAGGGCCCCGCAGCGGAAAACGTCACCAAGCCTTCCTGAAGCTGGGTGACACCACACGGGAAAGGGCGGCCTCGCGGCCGCCCTTTCTTGTTGCGGGTGCAACGACGCCCACCGCTACTTGTGGCGGTAGGTCACCCGCCCGCGGGTCAGGTCGTATGGCGAGAGCACCACACTCACGCGATCGCCCTCGAGCACGCGGATCTTGAACTTGCTCATCTTCCCCGCCGCGTACGCGAGGATGGTGTGGCCGTTGTCCAGCTGGACGCGATAATTGCGGTCCGGCAGGACTTCGGTCACGACGCCTTCCATCTCGATGCCTTCTTCCTTCGCCATTCG
>DAIMFY010000281.1:0-3381 GCA_036724295.1 Gemmatimonadales bacterium
GAGGTGGCGAGGGCCACCTCGACAGCATCGCTGTCCGAGCGTTGCCGGGCCGGAATCCTTTTCAGCGCGCGCGCCCCACGAGTCGGAGTGATCATGCAGGAAATTGGACAGGGGAATCTGCTGGAAGGTTGCCGGGCCGGCCAGCGGCCGGAACCCGGTGCTGGTCAGGGGGGCGGTTTCGGGCCATAATTCGGTGCCAGCACCGCACTTGGACGGAGAACAGGACCTGATGACTTCCATCGCCAGCCGCGTCATTCACGCACCCACCGGCACCGAGCTTTCCTGCAAGGGGTGGCACCAGGAGGCCGCCCTCCGGATGCTGATGAACAACCTCGATCCGGCAGTGGCCGAGCGGCCCGACGAGCTCATCGTCTATGGCGGTGGCGGCAAGGCCGCGCGCAACTGGGAGTGCTTCGAGAAGATCGTGTCTACGCTGCGCCGGCTGGAGAATGACGAAACCCTGCTGGTGCAGAGCGGCAAGCCGGTAGGCGTCTTTCGCACCCATGACGAGGCGCCCCGGGTGCTTATCGCCAACGCCAACCTGGTGCCGCGCTGGGCCACATGGGATGAGTTCCGGCGTCTCGATGCCCTGGGTCTCACGATGTATGGCCAGATGACCGCCGGGTCCTGGATCTATATCGGCACGCAGGGCATCCTGCAGGGCACCTATGAGACGTTCGCCGAATGTGCCCGGCAACGATTCGGCGGCACCCTGGCTGGGCGGCTCGTCGTCACGGCGGGGCTGGGCGGGATGGGTGGAGCCCAGCCGCTCGCCGCCACCATGAACGGCGCGGCGTTCCTTGGCATCGAAGTGGACGAGCGCCGGATCCAGCGCCGGGTGGATACCGGCTACTGCGATCGGCTGGAACGCGACCTCGATTCGGCGCTCCGCCTCCTGGACGACGCGCGCGGGAAGGGCCAGGCGCTGTCGGTCGGGCTGGTCGGCAATGTGGCCGAAGTGATGCCGGAGCTGGTACGTCGCGGCGTGGTGCCTGACGTGGTCACCGACCAGACGTCCGCGCATGACCTGAGGGTGGGATACATCCCGGCCGGCATGTCGCTGGAGGACGCGGCCGAGCTGCGGGAGCGATCATCCGAAGAGTACGAGACGCGGGTGCTCGATTCCATGCAGGCCCATGTCGCCGCCATGCTGGAGCTCCAGCGCCGCAGCGCCGTGGTCTTTGACTATGGCAACAACCTGCGCGGACAGGTGGCCGACCTCCGCGGCATGACCGAGGCGTTTGATATTCCCGGCTTTGTGCCGGCCTTCATCCGGCCGCTCTTCTGCCGGGGTGCCGGGCCGTTCCGCTGGGCGGCGCTCTCCGGCGACCCGGCCGACATCGCTGCCACGGACGATGCCGTTCTCGAGACCTTCCCGGAGAAGGACGCGCTGGCGCGGTGGATCCGGCAGGCGCGCGAAAAAGTTCACTTCCAGGGCTTGCCCGCCCGCATCTGCTGGCTCGAGTATGGCGAACGCGCCGAAATGGGTGAACGTTTCAACTGGCTGGTGAAGACCGGCAAGGTCAGGGCACCACTGGTCATCGGCCGCGACCACCTCGATACCGGCAGCGTGGCGTCACCCAACCGGGAGACCGAGGGCATGAAGGATGGCTCCGACGCCATCGCCGACTGGCCCCTCCTCAATGCCATGCTCAACACGGCTTGCGGCGCGAGCTGGGTGTCGCTGCACCATGGCGGCGGGGTCGGGATCGGTTATTCTCTCCATGCCGGCATGGTCTGCGTGGCGGACGGCACTGCCTCGGCGGACCGTCGCCTTGAGCGGGTCCTCACGGCCGACCCCGGTAGCGGCGTCATGCGCCACGCCGACGCGGGGTACGAGCTCGCCATAGAGACGGCGAAGGAGCGCGGTGTGGACCTTCCCATGATCACGGGCTGACATGCAGATCCTTCGGAACATCGGTGCGCTCGCCACCTGCAGGGCAGATGGCGGCCAGGACGACATCCAGCTGATCCACAACGCGGCGCTCATCTGGAACGGCGACCATATCGTCTGGGCCGGTCCGGCCGACGAAATGCCTTCCAACCTCGGCACCGCCGTGATGTTCGACGCGCGCGGCGCGCTGGTCATCCCGGGGCTGGTGGATTGCCACACCCATCTGGCCTTCGGAGGATGGCGCGCCGGCGAGTTTGCCCAGCGCTGCCGCGGCGCGAGCTACCAGGAGATCGCCCTGCAGGGCGGGGGCATCGCCTCGACGGTCCGGGCCACGCGCGCCGCTGACGACACGACGCTGGTCAATCGGGCACGCGGATTCCTCGATGCCATGGCACAGCTGGGCGTGACGACAGTCGAATGCAAGAGCGGCTACGGCCTCACGCTGAATGACGAGCTCCGGATCTTGCGCGCCTACCGCGCGCTGGCCGACACCGGCCCCTGCCGGATCGTTCCGACCGTGCTCGGCGCGCACATCGTGCCCGCCGAGTTTGCCGCCGATCGGGCCGGCTATGTCCGGATGCTCGTCAGTGAGCTGCTGCCGGCGGTGGCCGCGGAGAAGCTGGCGCAGTTCTGCGACGTGTTCGTGGAGGAGAACGCATTCACGGTGGACGAGGCCCGCCAGATCCTGAAAGCGGGCGCGCAGCTGGGCCTCAGGCCCAAGCTGCATGCCGACCAGCTGAGCGATGGCGGGGGTGCGGCGCTTGCTGCGGAGGTCGGGGCTGTCTCCGCCGATCACCTGGAGCACGTGTCCGACGCAGGCATCGCGGCGCTCCAGCGAGCTGGCGTGGTCGCCGTGAGTCTCCCGATCGCGTCGCTCTACCTGCGGCAGCCGACCATGCCGGCCCGGAAGCTGATCGAGGCGGGAGTGCCGGTCGCGGTGGCGACCGACTTCAATCCCGGCTCGGCACCCAGCTTCCACCTGCCCTTTGCCATGACGCTGGCGTGCACCACGCAGATGATGACGCCGGCGGAAGTACTCAAGGGCGCCACCATCTACGCGGCACGCGCCGTGGGCCGGGAAGCCGATATCGGCTCACTGGAGGAAGGGAAACGCGCCGACTTCCTGGTGATCGATGCCGACGATGTGGACCAGTGGCTGTATCATCTCCGGGCCAACGCCTGTCGCTGGACGGTGATCGGCGGTCGGACGGCGTGGAAGGCGCGATGAGAGGACGGGCAGGGCGAGCAGGTTGGCAGGTTGGCGCGGCGCGAGTCCGCCCATGCCGTCACCCCGACGAAAGTCGGGGTCTAGAGCGGGATTTGTGCTCAGGACGCCAGGACCGCTGACCTCGGGGCCACGGCCCGCATTGCGGGCATCTCGTTCTGGACCCCGACTTTCGTCGGGGTGACGAACATGCGAGACTCGGCTCCCTCGACCCTCGACCCTCGACCCTCGACCCTCGACCCTCGACCCTCGACCCTCGACC
>DAIMFY010000282.1:0-3371 GCA_036724295.1 Gemmatimonadales bacterium
GCCAGATCGCCATGCTGCTGCGCGATGGCGGCGCGGTGCCGAGCCCCACGGACTATATCGGCTTCGTGCGAGGCGCCCCCGCAGCCACGCGCATGGATGGCGCCGACCAGCGCTGATGGAGCGCACGATCACGGGCTTTCACCAGGACGACGAGGGTGACTGGGTGGCCGAGCTGGCGTGCGGCCACACCCAGCACGTGCGCCACGATCCGCCATGGGAAGTGCGGGAATGGGTGACGACGGAGCAGGGGCGCGCAGGGCGGGTGGGGACGGGCCTGGAATGTGGGTGGTGCGGGATAGGGGTCAGGGGTCAGGGCGAGCGCCCGTCCGCTCGCCCTGACCCCTGACCCCTCATCCCTGGCCCCTAGTCACCCAGCGACTTCACCGCCTGTTGCGCGTCCAGCAGCTTGAGCTGTTTGTCGGCCAGGGAGCGTTCCTTGTCGGCCAGCTTCTTCCTGGTCTCGGCGACATCCTTGCGCCGCTGGATGGCCGTGCGGGTGGCCTTGGCCACGTCGTCACTCATCCGGATGAGCGGCGCCAGCGAATCGGCCTCGGCGAGCGCCGAACGCCGGGTCACCAGATCGCGCTCGGCCTCGACCAGCTTGAGTTCCGCCCGAGCCACCTCCCGGCGGGCCTCCTCCACGCCGATCTCGTCATCGCGCACGGCACGTGAGCGCTCCAGCAGCTTGATGCGGACTTCCTGCGCGCCCTTCTGCCGCTCCAGCTCCAGCCGGTCGCCTTCACGCTTTTCCTTCTTGGCAAGATCCAGGCTCTTCTTCACGGTCTCCAGCTGCGACTTGGCGATGTCCAGACGGGCATCGGACTGACTCTTGTTGGTGCGGGCCTCGTCAATGGCGCGTGCCGCGTCGGACTCGGCGTCCCGGGCGGCGTCTTCGTTCTGCCGCAATTCGTCCGCCGAACCTACCGTGATGACGGGCTCCAGCGCCTTGCTCGTTGGCGGCGCCGGCGCCTGGGCCGCGAGCGGCGCGGCAGCGCATGCCAGGGTCAGGATGAGCGCGGGGATGGCGTATCTTGGGGGATGGGGGTGCATCTGGCGTACCTCCTGGTGCCAGCGGCCCGGCGCGCACGCGCCGACCAGCCGACGGTCGCCGTCAAAGTTAATCTGCATTCGGAGACTCCGTAACATGTCATCGTCATTGCACAACCCGATTGTCCTGCTCACCGCGACGGGGCTCGCAATCCTTGCCGCCGCCGCGCTTCCGCTCCAGGCGCAGGAAGCCGACGGACAGGTCCATCTGGTCGGCAACCTCAGCTTCGTCAATACCGCGGGCAACAGCAAGCTCACCACACTGAGCGGTGACGAGACGCTGCGGAAGATGACCACCGACTCGCTCTGGAAATTCCAGCAGACGGCCGCCGCCGTATACGGCCGCTCGGACGATTCCACCAGCGCCAGCGCCTTCAACGCGGGTGTGCGCGCGGACCGGATTCTCTCCTCGCGGCTCTCTGCCTTTATCGGCGGCAACTGGCAGCGCAATCGCTTCGCCGGCATCGCGCGGCGCTTCGAGGAGATCGCGGGACTCGGATTCCAGGTCCTGAACCTGGAGCGCGACCAGCTGAGTGTCGAGGCCGGCGCCTCCTTCAACCAGCAGCGCAGCACCCTCGGGGTGGACGATAATTTCGTGGCTGCCCGGGCGGCCGGGGCATACAAGCATCTGCTCACCGACAAGGCCTATATCCAGCAGCTCGCCGAGTTCCTGCCCAACCTGGAAACCAGCAAGGACTTCAGGCTTGACACCGAGACCTCGCTGGTGGCCCCCATCTCCCGCGCCATCGCGCTCAAGTTGAGCTATACCATTCACTTCGATAACCTGCCGGAACCGGGATTCGCGAAGACGGACCGGATATTGAGTTCGGGAATACAAGTGACGTACTAGGGAGGCAAGATGGGCAGGATGGGCGGGCGGGGCGGGTGATGCTGACTCAGCTCCGACCAGCCCATCTCGCCCATCCTGCCCATCTTGCCCATCTCCTCTGGACGAATCGCCCTTTGCACCCCATAGTCCAAGGGCAGCAAAATCACCTACCTGGGGGCGATATGCACATTCTTTGGACGCTGGTTATCGGCCTGGTCGCGGGTATCATCGCCAAGATGATCATGCCGGGACGGGATCCGGGCGGCATCATCATCACGATGCTGCTCGGCATTGCCGGCGCCTTCGTCGGAACCTGGCTCGGCAAGGTGCTGGGTATTTACGGGGAAGGGGAGAGTGCGGGCTTCATCGCGTCGATCATTGGCGCCATCATCCTGCTCGCCATCTACCGGATGTTCCGGAAGAAATCACCGGCGGTGTGACTGACGACAAAGGGGCACGGCGTGCCGTGCCCCTCGCGTCGCAATTTCTCGCCAAGGTCATTCCTGCAGCACGAACGTCACTTTCATTACCACGCGATACTTGACGATCTTGCCGTTCTCGATGTCCACCTTCATGGACTTGATCCAGGCGCCCTTCACTTCCTGGACCGTCTTGCCGGCTCGCGCGACGCCGGAGGTAATGGCGTCCTCGAAGCTACTGGACGACGTGGACGAGATCTCGATGACCTTGGCGATGGACATGGGGGAGCCCTTTCTGGTTACTTGACCTTGAAGTCGCGGGTGCCGGCGCTCTTGCCGTTGGCCCACACTTCAACATGATAGTCACCGGTGGGCAGGCCGCCAGGACGGGAGATGTGGAACTCGGTGGCGGTGGGACCGGTCGGGGTGATGCTCAGCGACGTGGAATCGACCCGCGCCTCGTTGCCATCCTTCTCATAGGTCCAGACCGCGGTGAGCGTTGAGCCCGCCGCCGTTCCGCCCTCGGTCTTCACCGCGGCGTAGATTGTGTCCTTCGGCGCGAACTCGGTCTTTGGCATGGTGATGTTGCGGTCACTGCCGACGGCGCTGCCCAGCTGGATGTCGGCTACATCGAGCTCGGCATTGTCGTTGGCGCTGGTGCCCACCGCCGGCGGCTGGGTGCCTTCCATGATCGGCTGGGTGTTGTCCTTCTTGCTGCAGGCGGCCACGGCGACGAGTGCGAAGCCGGCCGCGAGCATGTGCAGTCGAGCGTGCATGGGATCACTCCTGTGAGGTGTCAGGATTCAGGTATCTCGAGGACCTGATCGGGATAGATGAGATCGGGGTTCTTGATCTGGTCCTTGTTGGCTTCATAGATCTGCTTCCACTTCGATGCATCGCCGTAGACATCCTTGGCGATCTTCGACAGGCTGTCGCCCTTCTTGACCGTATACTTCTGGTGCGTGGTGCTCGTCGCCGAGCCCGCCTGGCTGCCGGTCGCTGGAGCGCTGGAACTGGCGCCGCTCTTTACGCCGGAGAAATCCGGCATGGACTTATCGTCTGGCTTTGACATGGTA
>DAIMFY010000283.1:0-3360 GCA_036724295.1 Gemmatimonadales bacterium
TCCTAAGTCGGTTACCTTCTGCACGATAAGTGAAAAAATTCACGAAAGCCGAGGCTTATGCTTCAGCCCTACATCCCGGTCCTGATCCTGATCGTCTTCGTTGCGGCGAATGCGGTCCTGATGCTGGGGTTGTCGCACGTCCTCTCGACCTACCGCCGGACCCCCACCAAGATCGCCCCCTACGAGTCCGGGATGCCGGTGCTGGGCGACGCGCGCGAGCGGTTTCCGATCAAGTTCTACCTGGTCGCGATGCTCTTCATCATCTTCGACATCGAGGCCGTATTCATGATTCCGTGGGCGGTCGCCTTCCGCCAGCTGGGCGACATGGCGGGCCTGCTCATCGTCGAAATGTTCGTCTTCATCGTGATTCTCGCGGTGGGGTACGTGTACATCTGGAAGCGCGGAGCACTGCAATGGGATTGACCAATCCCGCCACGGAGTACCGCGGGGCCGAGTCGGGGACGACCGTCACCTCGGTCTCGCCCAACTGGGTCACCACTCGGCTCGACTTTCTCACCAACTGGGCCCGGAGCAACTCGCTCTGGCCCATGCCGTTCGGCACCGCCTGCTGCGCCATCGAATACATGGCCACGGCGGCCAGCCGGTTCGATATCGCCCGTTTCGGGATGGAGCGCCAGAGTTTCTCGCCCCGGCAGGCGGACGTGCTCATCTGCGCGGGCCGGCTCCCGTTCAAGCTGGCGCCCGTCATCCGGCGGATCTGGGACCAGATGCCGCAGCCCAAGTGGTCGATCTCCATGGGCGCGTGCGCGTCGACGGGCGGGATCTTCGACAACTACTCGATGGTGCAGGGGATCGACACCATCATCCCGGTGGACGTGTACGTCCCGGGTTGCCCGCCGCGGCCGGAGGGGCTCATCTACGGGATCCGGCTGCTCCAGAAGAAGATCATGGGTGAGAGCATCGACAACGACATGCTCCGTGAGGAGCAGCCGGTCGGGCCCTCCGGGCTGTTCCTGCCGGCCGAGCGGGTGGACGAGCTCTCCGAGCCCTTCGGCAACTCCGTTTCCCAGACGCGGTCCACCTGATGCACTCGGCCACAGACTTCGCGCCTTACGGGGCGGGGGGGCCGTTGCGTGCCGGGGTTCATGCGCGCCGAAGCCGGGAGCCGGTCTCATGAGCTCTGTCGCGCCCGCGATCTCCCCGTCCATCGCGCCCCTCCGGGCCGAGTTCGGCGGTGCCATCACGCGCCACGTCGTCTCCTGCGGCGATACGATCGTGTACGTGGACCGTGACCGCTCGCACGATGTGCTCGCGTGGCTGAAGGACGCGCCGGGCCAGGCGTTCAACTACCTCACCGACATCACCGCGGTCGAGTACCGGGACCCCGAGCGTCCCCTCGAGCTCGTCTGGCAGCTCCGCTCGCTCGGCCGCAAGGCGGACCTCAGGGTCAAGACCGAGCTCGACCAGCGCGGCCCGCTCGAGGTGCGCTCCGTTTACGATCTCTGGCGCGGCGCCGACTGGCTCGAGCGCGAGGTCTACGACATGTTCGGCATCGGCTTCACCGGGCATCCCGACCTCCGCCGCATCCTGATGTGGGAGACGTACGCCGAAGGGTACCCGCTGCGGAAGAATTTCCCGCTGCGCGGCCACTTCAGCCGGGCGGAGCAGACCCGGCAGGCGCTGGCGGCGAATCCCGAGGCCCACTACTCCCTGGAAGAGTTGTCCATCGCCGAGTCGTACGATGAGCTGCCCGCGGACATGCGGGAGCGTCTGGCGCGAGGCGAACGGGGGTTCCTGAAATGAGCGTACGCACCGTCGAGATGGCGCTGGCCACCCCGGGGCTGGATGCCGAGGGGCGGCCGACCCGCGTGCCCCTCGGCGTCACGGACGGCACCGGCGGCGAGGACGAGTCGATGCTGGTGAACATCGGCCCGCAGCACCCGGCGACGCACGGGGTGCTCCGGCTCGTCCTCGAGCTGGAGGGCGAGACGGTCAAGCGCTGCATCCCCCACATCGGGTACCTGCACAGCGGGTTCGAGAAGCTGGGCGAGTACCGGCAATACAATCAGATCATCCCGCTCACCGACCGCACCGACTACCTCTCCCCCATGGCCAACAACGTCTGCCTGGCGATGGCGGCGGAGAAGCTCATGGGCATCGAGATCACCGAGCGCTGCCAGGTGCTTCGAGTCATCGCGTGTGAGATGAGCCGCATCATCTCCCATCTCGTGTGGCTCGGCACCACCGGTATCGACCTCGGTGCCTACACGCCGTTCCTGTGGTCGTTCCAGGAGCGCGAGCGCGTCTACAACCTGCAGGAGATGTGGACCGGCGCCCGCCTCACCACCAGCCTGACCCGAGTGGGTGGGCTGATGGCGGACGTGCCCGACGGCTTCGAGGCCGGCCTTCGCGAGTTCACTCGTACCTTCCCGAAGACGCTGACCGAGGTGGACACCATCTTCACCCGGAACGCGATCTGGATCGGGCGGACGCAGGGAGTGGGCGTGCTGACGGCCGAGGAGGCCATCAACTTCTCGCTCTCCGGGCCGATGCTCCGGGCCAGCGGCGTGGATTACGATGTTCGCAAGGATCGCCCGTATCTGGGCTATGAGACCTACGACTTCGACGTGCCCGTCGGCGAGCACGGCGACATCTACGACCGCTACCGGCTCCGGCTCGAGGAGATGTGGCAGTCGAACCGCATCCTGGAACAGGCGCTCGACCGCCTGGCCGGCCTCCAGGGCGCGCCCATCAACGTGGACGACCCCCGGCTGATCCTGCCCCCCAAGTCGCTTGCGATGAGCGACATGGAGTCGATGATCCATCACTTCAAGCAGGTCATGGAAGGGATCAAGCCACCAGTGGGCGAGGCCTATCTGGGAGTCGAGAACCCCAAGGGCGAGCTCGGCTACTATTTCGTGTCCGACGGCACCGCCAAGCCGGTCCGGTGGCGCATCCGCCCGCCGTCGTTCATCAACCTGGCGAGCCTGCCCAAGATGTGCGAGGGCGCGCTCCTTTCCGACGTCATCGCCATCAACGCGAGCGTCGACATCGTGATGGGGGAGGTCGACCGATGAACGCACACTCCGCCCACGGGGGCCACGACAGCGCGACCACGGTCCCGCACGAGCCGGTGTTCGTGGGGGAGACGCGGGAGCGGCTCGAGCGGCTGTTCGCCCTGTACCCGACCAAACAGGCGTGCCTGCTCCCGGCGCTCTGGATGGTGCAGGAGGTCCGCGGCTGGATCTCGGAGCCGTCCATCGGCGAGGTGGCGGAGGTGCTCGACCTGACGCCGGCGTACGTGAAGGGCGTGGTCACCTTCTACACCATGTACCACACGCACCCGGTCGGCCGGCACTTCATCCAGGTCTGCACCACCACGCCCTGCAACATCTGCGG
>DAIMFY010000284.1:0-3356 GCA_036724295.1 Gemmatimonadales bacterium
GGGCGCTCTATCCAGCGACAGACACCTCCACTACCAGGACACCATGCTTCTGCGACTGTTGCTGCAGGCCGCAGTTGCGTCCGCTCCCGTCGTCAGCGGCACGTCCGGCCCGTTCAGCGGCCAGGCCGGCCAGACGAGCATCACGCCACCCCGGATCGATACCACGGCGACGCTCGACGGCCAGCTCGACGAGCCAGTCTGGTCCCGCGCCGCAGTCCTCGCCGGGTTCTCCCAGTTCCTGCCCACCGACGGCATTCCGGCGGCCGACTCCACCGTTGTCCTGGTGTGGTATTCGCCCACCGCGTTGCACGTGGGAGTGCGGGCACGCGAAGCCCACGGGGAACCGCAGGCCACGCTCGCTGATCGCGACCGGATCGGCTCCGACGACTGGATCGAGCTCCTGATCGGGACGTTCAACGACGGGCGTACCGCCACGATGTTCGGGGTGAATCCATTGGGCGTGCAGTCGGACGGTGCCTTGGTGGAAACCGGCCAGAACAGCACCAGCTTCGGCTCCGCCGGCGCCTCGCGTGACCGCGCCGACCTGAGCCCGGACTATACCTGGAAATCGCGCGGCCGCCTTGTGCCCGGTGGCTACGAGATCGAGATCGAGATTCCCTTCAAGAGTCTCCGCTTCCAGCCCTCGGCGCTGCAGACCTGGTCGTTCCAGGTGGTGCGCCACGTCCAGCACTCCGGCTACGAGGATGTCTGGGCCCCGGCTCGGCGCGCGAGCGCGTCATTCGTCGGCCAGTCAGGGCAGCTCACCCAGCTCGAAGGGCTCCGGCGCGGTCTCGTGGTGGACGTGAACCCCGAAGTGACCGCGGCCTATTCCGGGATGCGCCAGGAATCGGGATACGCCTACGGCAATGTCGAGCCCGACATCGGCGGCAGCCTCCGCTGGGGCGTGACCAATAACCTCACCCTCAATGCCGCCGCCAATCCCGATTTCTCCCAGGTGGAGAGCGACGCCGGCCAGATCAATTTCGATCCCCGACAGGCGCTCTTCTTCTCGGAAAAGCGGCCCTTCTTCCTGGACGGCATCGAGCAGTTCAACACGCCGAGCAACCTGATCTATACCCGCCGGATCGTGCAGCCGGTGGCCGCGGCCAAGCTCACCGGCAAGACCTTGGGCGCCGATGTGGCATTCCTCTCGGCGGTCGATGATCGCGATGTGTCAACCACCGGCAACAACCCCATCTTCAACATCCTGCGTCTCCAGAAGGGGATCGGCGGCGGGTCACGGGTGGGAATGGCCTACACCGACTTCATTGACGGCAGCAATTACAACCGTGTGGCCGACCTGGATGGCCGCATCGTGTTCGGCGGGGTGTATGCCGTGATTGCGCAGCTCGCGGCAAGCCGGACGCGGGTGGACGGCGTTACCACGACCGACCCGCTCTGGGGACTCCGCTTTGACCGCAACGGCCAGGGCTTCGGCTGGCGCAGCACCTTCACCGGCGTCGGCGACCAGTTCGTGACCCGGAGCGGTTTCATCAGCCGGAATGGCATCGTCCACGCCAACATTGCACCCAACTACTCCATCTATCCCAGGGAAGGGTCGCTGGTGCAGCGCGTCACCGGCGCGATCACCCTCGACGGGATCTGGCAGTACCAGCATTTCATCCATGATGGAAAGATCCAGGACCGGAAGCTCCACTTCGACGTGAATTCCGCCCTTCGCGGCGGCTGGGCCGTGGGCGCTGGCTGGTTCGTGGAATCGTTCGGTTACGATGAAGGGTTGTTCGCCGACTACTTCCTCGGCGTGCCCAACGGCAGTGGCGGGGTCGACTTCCAGCCCTATGTGGGCCAGGAGCAGATCAACAACAACGAATTCTATGTGAGCGTCAACACGCCCGCCTACAAGAAATTTGACGCCAACGTGTTTTCGCTGTACGGTCACGACGAGAACTTCCCCGAGTGGGCCTCAGCCGACCTGTTCATCATCCAGGGTGGCATCGACGTGCGGCCCACCGACCAGCTGCGGCTCTCGTTCACCTATAATCACCAGCAGGTCAACCGCCGCACCGATGGCAGCCTGGTGCTGCTCAACCGCATTCCTCGCCTCAAGCTGGAATACCAGCTCGCCCGTCCCCTCTTCATCCGGCTCGTCGGTGAATACGCCATGAGCCAGCAGGACAGCCTGCGCGACAACTCTCGCACCGAGTACCCGGTCTACTTCTCGGATGGCGACGGCGGCTTCACTCGCGCCGCGGCCTTCACCCGCAACAACGTGCACGCCGATGTGCTTGTCGCATTCACCCCCACGCCCGGGACAGTAGTCTTCGCCGGCTACGGCAGCTCCATGACCGAGCCGAGGTCGTTCTCGTTCAGCGAACTCGAACGACAACGGGACAGTTTCTTTGCGAAGGTGAGTTACTTGTTCAGGTTGTGAGGAGGGATCGGCGATGCCCGGTCATCGGTCATCGGTCTTCGGTCGTCAGGATGTCACTCTGAGGCCGCGCAGCGGCCGAAGAGCTGGAGCCTGGCCAAGCTTAGATCCCTTCGCTCCGCTCAGGGTGACACAACTCATGAGCCAACGATCGACGACCGATGACGCGCAGTTGACGACCGACGGCCGACGACCGCCCACCGTTGACCGTTGACCGTTGACCGTCGACCTTTCTTCCTCCCCGCCCTCACCGGAGCCACCACGTGATTCGTTCCTCCCTGCTCGCCCTCGGCGCCGGGGCCGTCCTCGCCGCCGCGCCGCTCAGCGCCCAGATGCCGAAGGATTTCGACCGCTTCGTCACCGGCGCGCTCCAGAAATTCGAGACGCCGGCCGTTGCGGTCGCCGTGGTCAAGGATGGCAAGATCCTGGTAGCCAGGGGATACGGCGTCCGGAAGATGGGCGAGTCCACGCCGGCCGACAGCCACACCCGCTTCGGCATCGCCTCCAATACCAAGGCCTTCACTGCGCTGTCGCTCGGGCTGCTGGTGGAAGAAGGCAAGATCGAGTGGGACGCGCCGGTGATCCGGTACCTGCCATGGTTCCAGATGTGGGACCCGTGGGTGACCCGCGAGTTGACGGTGCGTGATCTTCTGGTGCACCGGAGCGGCCTGGGCCTCGGCGCCGGTGACCTGCTCTGGTGGCCCGCGTCCACCTACACCCGCGACTCCATCGCGCGACGGCTCAGGTTCATCCCGCCGGTCCGCAGCTTCCGCAGCGGTTATGCATACGACAATGTGCTCTATCTTGTCGCGGGCCAGGTGATCGAGGCGGTGAGCGGCATGAGCTGGGAAGACTTTGTCACCAGCCGGCTGCTCAAGCCGGTGGGGATGGCGGATGCCACCGTGCATCATTCCGATGCCGGTGCGCCCGGCGCCAACCAGGCGGCGACACACGCAGTGGTGGACGG
>DAIMFY010000285.1:0-3355 GCA_036724295.1 Gemmatimonadales bacterium
ATTTCCTGGTAGGACCGGCTGAGCCGGAGCCGCGGCACGCCCGAGTCGTTGAGGAACACGCGATACTGGCCGTCGATCTTTTCCACTACCAGGTCGGGAATGATGTAGCTCTCGCCCCGGTCCGAGTACTTGAGCCCCGGCTTTGGGTCGTACTTGGCCAGCCCGTCCGCCGCCCCCTGCACCGCCTGCGGCTCCACGCCAAATCGCTTGGCAAGATCATTCCAGCGGTGGGCGATGAGGTCGGCAAACGCCTCGGCCACAAGGCGGTAGGTGAGCGAGTCGGTGTCGCCCTGCTCCTGCATCTGCAGGACCAGGCACTCCTGCAGGTCGCGCGCACCCACGCCTGGCGGATCGAGCCGCTGGACGATGGCCAGCATCTCCGCGATCTCGGCCATGCTGTAGAGCGCGGCTGCCGGCACCTCGACAGGCTCGCTCTCGTCGAAATCATCCTGCTCGCGAGCATGCTCCTGAAAGTGACTCTCCACGAGATGATTGACGGAGCCATGGATCTCCTCCAGCGACGCGGCGAGATAGCCATCCTCGCTGATATTGCCGAGGAACTCCTCACTCAGCAGCCGCTGGCGCGGGGTGAGCTCCAGCATCTGGAGCTGCTCCCGCAGGTGGTCGCTCAGGTCGCGGGTCTCGACCGTGACCGGCTCGAGATATTCGGTTGCCTCGAACTGTTCCTTGGCGCCGCCCACCTCAAAGCCGTTGAGCAGGATCTCTTCCCAGTCGACCTCGTCTTCCTTCTGCTGCTGTTCCCGTTCCTGTTCGG
Organism: Gemmatimonadales bacterium; assembly: GCA_036724295.1. Classification (GTDB taxonomy): domain Bacteria; phylum Gemmatimonadota; class Gemmatimonadetes; order Gemmatimonadales; family GWC2-71-9; genus CAMLHP01. Next base: position 776 of record DAIMFY010000285.1, read on the forward strand.
CGGGCTTCTCCTCCGTGTTCTCCTCGTCCTCGGGCTCCAGCAGCTCGAGGAACGGATTGGAGAGCAATTCCTGCTTGAGGTGCTGTTGCAGGTCCATCATGGGCATGTAGAGCATGTCCATGGCCTGGTAGAGCCGCGGGTTGACCCGCAGTTCCTGGCGCAGGCCCGCCGTCTGCTGCAGCCCGGTCCTCATGCCACCGCCTCCAGCCGCGCGCGCAGGCGCGCCGTAAGGGTGGGCCCGAGATAGCGCTGCGCCACGCGGTCATTGAAGACCAGGTCCCGGACCGTCCCGGCGGCCTGGACCTTTCCGTCGACCATGATGTAGGCGCGATCCACGATGTCGAGCGTCTGTTCCACGTTATGGTCCGTTATGAGGACGCCAATGCCGCGATGCCGGAGGCCCGCGACGATGGTCTGGATGTCATGCACGGCGATCGGGTCCACGCCGGCGAACGGCTCGTCCAGCAGCATGAACTTGGGCTCGGTCACCAGCGCGCGAGTAATTTCGAGTCGCCGGCGCTCACCCCCCGACAGCGAATACGCCTTGGCCCGGCGCAGGTGACGAATCGAAAGCTCATCGAGCACGCGCTCGAGTTCCTGCTCCCGCGCTTTCGGTTGCAGCCCGCGCACCTCCAGAATGGCGCGGATGTTGTCCTCCACCGTCATCCGGCGAAAGACCGATGGTTCCTGGGCCAGGTAGCCGAGCCCGTGCCGCGCGCGCTGGTACATCGGCATGGTGGTAATGTCGTGCCCATCGAGCATTACCTGCCCGGACTCGGGGCGCACCAGCCCGGTGATCAGGTAGAACGTCGTGGTCTTGCCAGCACCATTGGGACCGAGCAGCCCGACGATTTCGCCCTGGCTCACCCGCACATTGACATGATCCACCACCCGGCGATGGCGATAGCTCTTGGAGAGCTCCTTGCCCTCGAGCACGCTGGCGGGCCCGGTTGCAACCGACCGCTTGGGGGCGCGCAGGCTCTCGCGCGCGATGCGCACCAGGGCCTCGAACGAGTGCGTGCGATCGCCGGCCGCGTCAGGCCACCATTCTCCCACCGCCTGGATGGCATCCCAGGCGATCGCGGCGGTGTCGTCGATCCACCCCTCGCCGGCGAGCCGTGGGAGCAGTGAGCCGGTGAGATGCTCCCTGATCTCGTCACTGGACAGCTCGGGCTCGGCGCCCCGTGCCACATCACGGTAGCACAGCAGGAACGTTTCCCGATAGGTGATCAGCAGGTCGGGAAGCGACAGCGCTCCGTGGGGCCCCGAGCCGCGAACAATCGCCGCGAGCGTGAGCGGAACCGACGGGTCACGCCTGCTGACTGCGCCGAGCCAGGGCTCGGTCATCCGCCGTCCGACGGATCGAGCTGGACTCCATGCACTTCACCGCGCGCCTCTACCCGCTGCACCTCTTCACTGCCCTCGGGCTTCATGAAGATCACGATGTCAGTGGCTCGGACGTACGACAACCCCGCGGGCCCACCCGGCTTGTCCGGTGCAACCTGCTGGTACGAGCGCGCACCGACATGTGCTTCGAGCCTCGCGAGGCGCGTAGCCGCCGTATCGGCCGAGTCCGCGGCCTGGAACAAGGCGATGACGGTGTCGCCCGAGAGCCAGCTCCGCTCGCCAGTTGCCGAATCGACCGCGCCCGCCACCCAGCCGTTGCCGAACGACTGCAGCTGCCGGAGCTGCTCGCGGGGAGTCTCGATTATCACCGAGTCACCGCGAAGAGCGTAACGGCTCGAGGCACCGGTGGCCTGGGTCCCCCAGGCATTGATCTGCTGCACGGCGCGATCGTGCACCGCCAGGGCGATCGTGTCGGCATCGAGCGTCCAGTCCTTCCGCTCCACGTGTGCATCCACCTGCGCCAGGACGCCCGAGATGGCGCGGTTTTCGAGGGCGAAGTCGATCCGCGCTCCTCGCACCAGGAAGCTGTCGGCTCCCAGCCCCCGGAACTCGGGCTTGCCGCCGAGCAGAGATCCGTCATCCCGCGTGCCGGTATCGAGTCTCATCGAATCGCCACGCGCCGAGAGGTCGGTACGATCGACCGTGACGCGGCCACCAGCCCAGACCAGCGACTTCCCCCGGGAGCGGAGTCGGTCAGCCACGATCTTGTAGGGCTCCCTTTCCGCGCCCGCGGACGCCACCGAGTCGGCATCGTAATAGTCAACCCGGGGCCGTCCCGTGGCATAGACCTCAGTGCTGTCGCGCACACCGGCTGCCGCGCGAAGGTAATCGACCGACGGCCCCCGCACGGTGGACCCTGTCTCCAGATTCCGGATCGCCACGTCGCCGCGCGCTTCCCAGGTCTCGGTGGCACGCCGGAAGGTGGCACGGGTGGCAGCGATGGTGACGGTGGTGTCGCTGTACCGAACGCGGCCCACGAAGTCTACGTCGCCGCCCGGATACACGATGGCGCTGTCCGTCGTGACGCTCACCCGCTGGCCGATGCAGCCGAGGCGCACACCGCCGCTGGCCCAGCGGGTTTCGCCGGCAGGGCTGGAGACAAAGCCGCCCGTGCCCGACGTCGAGAACTGGATGCGGCAGCGCTCGGGGCGCTGTGCCGCGACCGGTGCGGCC
>DAIMFY010000286.1:0-3351 GCA_036724295.1 Gemmatimonadales bacterium
TGGTACAAGTACAACCTCAAGGCGTGGCCGGAGCCGCTCGACCTGCAGCTCAATCCCGACGTCACCGTGCGCGCCCGCGGCGTCATGGAAAAGTGCACCTTCTGCGTCCAGCGGATCCGCTCGGCGCAGCACAACGCGCTGATCGAGGGCCGGGAGCTGCGGGACGGTGAATTCACCACCGCCTGCGCCCAGGCATGTCCGTCGGATGCCATTATTTTCGGCAACAGGCGCGATCCCGACAGCAAGGTGGCCCAGTCGAGCCAGGATCCGCGAGCGTACCGTGTCCTCGAAGAACTGAATACGCGCCCGGCCATCACGTACCTGGCCAAGGTGCTGAACCAGGTGGAGGCGTAAGCATGGCCACGGTGGCATACGGCCCGAACCTTACCCGCACCCACGCCGAGATTACCAGCGACGTCGTCGCCACGCTCTCGACGCCGAGCAAGGGCTACCTCGCGGCGCTGTTCGGCGCCGTGGGAATGTTCCTGATCGGGCTCATCACCTTCATCATCCTGCTGAAGGACGGCCTGGGCCACGCGGGCTACAACCCGCCGATCATGTGGTCGGTGTACATCACCAACTTCGTGTTCTGGGTGGGCATTGGCCACGCCGGCACCCTGATCTCGGCCATTCTCTACCTGTTCCGCTCGCCGTGGCGGACGGCAGTGTACCGGGCCACCGAGGCCATGACGGTCTTCGCCGTCATGACGGCCGGCCTGTTCCCGATCATTCACATCGGGCGGCAGTGGGTGTTCTACTGGCTCCTGCCCTATCCCAATGCGCGCTACATCTGGCCCAACTTCAAGTCGCCGCTCATGTGGGACGTGTTCGCGGTGGGAACCTACCTGACGGTCTCCACCTGCTTCCTTGTCTTCGGGCTCATTCCGGACGTGGCAGCGGTGCGCGACCGCGCCACCGGCTGGCGCCGCGCGCTCTATGCCCAGGTGGCCATGGGCTGGACCGGCTCGGACAACCAGTGGCGGCACTTCTCGCGCGCCTATCTCTACCTCGCTGCCCTGCTCACGCCGCTGGTGCTCTCGGTGCACTCGGTGGTGTCGTGGGACTTCGCCATGTCGCTGGTGCCGGCGTGGCACGGCACCATCTTCGCGCCCTACTTCGTGGGCGGCGCCATCTACTCCGGGCTTGGCATGGTGATGACCCTGCTGATCCCGCTGCGCAAGGTGCTCAAGGTCGAGCACCTGATCAACGACTATCACTTCGACAACCTGGCGAAGCTGACCCTGCTGACGGGCTGCATCATGTTCTACTCCTACTCCATGGAGTATTTCATCGCCTGGTACAGCGGCAACACCTTCGAGCAGACCACCTTCTTCCGCCGCGCGTTCGGCCCCTACTGGTGGGCCGGCTGGACCATGATCATCTGCAACGCGCTCATGTCGCAGCTGCTCTGGTTCAAGAAGATCCGGACCAACCTCACGTCGCTCTTCGTGATCTCGATCTTCATCAATATCGGGATGTGGTTCGAGCGCTACGTCATCATCGTCTCGTCGCTGTCCAATGAGTTCATCCCGTGGGCCTGGGACGGCCTCAACCCGACATGGGCGGACTGGGGCATCCTGCTGGGGTCGTTCGGCTGGTTCTTCATGTACTTCCTGCTGTTCGCGCGAACCTTCCCGATCGTGGCGATCCAGGAGATCAAGGAGATGATCCCCATGCCTCGACTCCGCTCCGGGGGAGGGCATCACTGATGGGACTGCCACTGCCACGCCGGCGTGAAGTGCCGGGAGTGCTCGCCTCGTTCGAGCACATCGACGCGGCCTGCGACGCGATCCGCGCGCTCCGGAAGGACGGGCGCCGCAATCTCACGGTGTATACCTCCCATCCGAGCCATGAGGTGGAGGCGGCCGTCGGGCACACCTGGAGCCCGATCCGCCTCTTTACCCTGATCGGTGGGCTTACCGGGTGCACCGCGGGCTTTGCCATGACGTTGTGGATGTCGCGCGACTGGCCGCTGGTGGTGGGCGGCAAGTCGGTGAACACGGTGGTGCCGTACGTGGCCATCGCGTTCGAGCTGACCGTGCTGATTGCCGGGTTGCTCACGTTCTTTGGCATGGCACTGCTCACCTTCCCGCGCGCCGTACGGAAAGTGGCCTTCGATCCCCGCTTCACCGATGACCGGATCGGCGTCTTCGTCCCGGCCCAGGCCGGCGAGAGCGACCGGCTCAGTGCCTTCTTCCGCGATGCCGGGGCAGTGGAGGTGCGCAATGCGTAGCCGGGGCCGCTGGTTCCTCCTCGCGCTGGTGGCCCTTGGTACCACGGGATGCGAGTACTGGTACAACAAGGTGCCGTCGCCGGACGACCTGATGCACGTCATCCCGTGGTTCGACCACATGATTCACCAGCGCTCGATCCACCCGTATTCACGGGCCGATGTGCCGCGGAACACGGTCGCGGGCACCGTGCCGATTACTGGCGGCGAAGGCGACTGGGAAGCGGAATTCAAGGCGGGCAACACCACCACGGCGGACGCGCTGGTGAATCCGTTTGCGCCGGGCGGCTCGGGCCAGGCGCTGCCGCCCGGACCCGAAGTGCCAACATTCAACTCTACGGTCGAGGCCACTGGCGACACGCTGTATCACACGTACTGCGAGCCATGCCATGGTAATACCGGCAACGCGGACGGCGCGGTCTCGAAGAAGATCGGGGCGCCGGCGCTGACCACCGCCAAGGCCCGGGCGCTCTCCGATGGGTTCATCTACTCCATGATTCGCTACGGCCGGGGCGTCATGCCACACTACGGCGACAAGATCTACCGGCCCGCTGACCGCTGGGCAGTGGTGAACTACGTGCGGAAGCTGCAGGCTGGCGCGCCCGATTCTGCGAGCGCCGGAGGCCGGCCATGAGCGCGGCCGAACTGCGGGAGCGGCTCGTCGCGCGCTCGGTGAGCGGCACCTATCGCGGATTTCTTGGGGTGGGCGCTGGCCTGGCGCTGCTCGGCATCATCCTGGCCTGGCGCGGGGCGGCCATGGGCGCAAGTGACCGCGTCTGGCAGCTGATCCACGTGAACTACCTCTTCTTCACCAGCCTTGCCTTCGGTAGCGTGGCGCTGGCCGCAGCGCACAAGATTGCCCGGGCAAAGTGGTCGGGTGTGGTGATCCGCTTCGCCGAGGCGGCGGTGGGCTTCCTGCCACTCTCGCTGGTGATCCTGGTGCTGATCTTTGTCTTCGGATACGACGCCGTCTTCGGCCCGATGCAGGCCCAGCTCCCGTCGCTCACGCCGGGGAAGGCGCTCTGGCTCTCCAAGGGCTTCATGTTCGGCCGCATGTTCTTCGGGACGCTGATCCTCACCTGGATCGGCTGGCGGATGATCAAGCACGACATGATGCCCGA
>DAIMFY010000287.1:0-3337 GCA_036724295.1 Gemmatimonadales bacterium
GTGGCTGGACTCGAGAGACGCTTGATGCCGATGATGAAGCAGACTGCCGCGATGAGATAGAGAATCTCTTCCAGGGCATGCGGCATCAGCGGTCCTCCGGCGTCCGCTTGAACATCTGCAGCATGCGGTCAGTCACGGCGTAGCCACCGACGACATTCATCATCGCGAAGACCACGGCCAGGAACCCCAGCACCAGGGAAATCCAGCCATGGCCGCTGCCGGCAACGATGATGGCGCCGACGGCGGTGATCCCGCTGACGGCGTTGGCGCCCGACATGAGCGGCGTGTGCAGGGTCGTCGGCACGCGATTGATCAGCGCGACGCCAAGGAAAGTGGCGAGCGTGAAGATCACGATGCCCGCGATGAACCGCTCAAGCATCAGGCCTCCCGCTGGGCGCGGCGCCGGCCTGGCCGATGCGCATCACGCTGATGATGGGATCGTCGAGCGTGCCGCCAAAGCCGCCCTCCTTCGCCACGTGTTCCAGGAACGTCTGCACGTTGCGGCTGTACATCTGGCTCGCATGGTAGGGCAGCGTGGCGGCGATGTTGGCGGGGCCGATGATGCTGACCTCCCGCTCGGACACGACTTCACCTGCGCGCGTCAGTTCGCAGTTGCCGCCCGACTCGGCGGCGAGATCGACAATGACGCTGCCGGCGCGCATCGAGCGCACCATCTCGGCGCTGATGATCCGGGGCGCCGGCTTGCCGGGGATCTGCGCGGTAGTGATCACGAGGTCCATGTCCTTGATGTGGGCCGCAACCGCATCACCCACGCGGCGCTGCTGGTCGGCGGCGAGCTCCCGGGCGTAGCCGCCCTCGCCCTCGGCCGCCACGCTCGGCACGTCCAGGAAGATCGCGCCGAGACTCTCGACCTGTTCCTTCACCACTGGCCGGACATCGAAGGCCGAGACCACCGCGCCCAGCCGCCGGGCGGTGGCGATGGCCTGGAGCCCGGCAACGCCGGCGCCCACGATAAAGGCACGCGCCGGGGTGATGGTGCCGGCGGCGGTGGTGAGCATGGGGAGAAAGCGTGGGAGGGCACTGGCGCCGAGCAGGACCGCCTTGTAGCCGGCGACGGTGGCCTGCGACGAGAGCGCATCCATGCTTTGCGCCTTGGTAGTGCGAGGCACCAGTTCCATGGCGAAGCCGGCGAGACCGTGCTGCGACAGGAGGGAGGCGGCACGGCCGCTCGCCGGATCGAGAAAGCCGACGACAGCTGTGCCGGGTGCGAGAGCGGCGAGGACGTTATCCGGTGGGATCGCAACGGCGGCAAGCACCTCGGCCTCGGCGGTGGCGTCCGCGGTTGTGGCGCAGAGTGTGGCACCCTGCGCCGAGTAACCCTCATCGGGGAACCCGGCGCTCAGCCCCGCACCCTGCTCCACCCGCAGCTGATGGCCAGCCCGCACCAGGCGGCCGACGCTGTCAGGGACCAGTGCCACGCGACGTTCGCCCGCACCGGTCTCCCTGAGCACCGCGATGCGCATCGACAGCTCCTTGCCACCTGGAGAGAATGGCTCAATCTACGGCTGCCGGGCGCCTCGTGCCATCAGTGTGCGCCGTGAGGGCACGGGCTCACGATGCGCGCGTCACCCGCCAGATGGTGCCAGCCCGGTCGTCCGCGATGAAAAGCGCGCCATCGGGAGCCACCGCGAGCCCGCTCGCGCGCAGTCCCGTGGGACCATCGGAACTGGTGGCGAAGCTCTCGTACCTGGCGGTGGGCTTGCCGTTGGCAAACGGGATGAACACCACCCGAAAGCCTGCCTGCGGCAGCGGGGCGCGGTTCCACGATCCGTGGAAGGCGACGAACGCGCCGTTCCGGTACTTGTCACCGAACGCATTGGAGGGATAGAACGCGAGCGCCAGCGGCGCATAGTGCCCCGGGAAGGCGATGGCCGGCATGGTGCGCTCGGTGCACCGGTCGGTCCGCTTGCCGTCGCCGCCGTATTCCGGCGCGAGCACCTTGGTGTGGGCCGTGTTGCTGTAGTAGCAATAGGGCCAGCCGTAGTCGGCGCCCTTCGTCACGACGCCAAACTCCTCGGCCGGGTCCTCCGCGTTCACGCTGTCGCTGAAGCCCCAGTTCTGCCCCAGCTGGTCGCGGCCCATGATGGCGGTATAGAGCGTCCCGCTTCCGGGCTGGACGGCGATAGCGGCGGCGTTGCGCAGTCCGGTGGCGTAGCGGGCCCCGTCGGCCACCGTCTGCCCCGTGTCGGTGGCACTGAACACCCAGATGCCGGCGCGTTCCTTCAGCTCGGCGCACGGATCAACACCAGGTGACTTCGCCTGGCGGTCGCGCTCCTGGCAGCTGTTGGTGCGCGAACCGAAGGTGACAAAGAGCGAATCGCCCTTGAAGGCCATGACCTTGGAGCCGTGGCCCCGGGTGGGAAGACCCGACACCACCACATCGCCCTCACCGGTGGCAACCGGGGCCGCGCGCGTCACGCGCCAGCGCAGGATGCGATCCGGCAGCGCGGCATAGAGAAACCCGTCATGCAGCTCCACGTCGTTGACACCGCTGGGACCAAAGCTCCCCAGGCGGTCCATTTTCCCATCGTGGTTGGAGTCGGCAAACACCAGTACGCCCTTCCCGTCCCCGTGCTCCTGGATGGCGGCATAGAGGACGCCGTCCGCGCTCACCGTCAGCTGGCGCACACTGCCGAGTCCGCTGCCCACCTGCGCGGCGCAGAAGCCCTGTGGCAGGGTGAGGCCGGCATCGGCGCAGGGTGACGGTGCGGCCTGCAGCACCAGCGCGGCCGTTCCCGCCAGAATGAAATCGATCATGGATTCGTTCTCCAGAACGCTCTGCTCGCGAGCGTCAGATGGTCGTAAACGACGTGCATCCGGAGTCTAGAAGGGTCGGGTTCGCCATGCCAGCTGGGTGCCCGGGCTCGGCTCCCCAGAGGGAAGCTTTCCATTTCCCTATTGCAACATGGGGGTATTGCTTCTTACCTTGTCTCCCGGTGGTGCCGGTGGTCTGGCGCAGTATCGCGTTCACCTCCACAGGGAGAACCCCGATGGCAGCAAAGAAGAAGGCCGCGAAGAAGTCCGCCAAGAAGTCGGCAAAGAAGCCCGCGAAGAAGACCGCGAAGAAGTCGGCCCGCAAGGCGACGAAGCGGACACCCAACGCGGCGTTCATGAAGGCCATGACGCCGAGCGCGACGCTCGCGGCCGTGGTTGGCAGCAGCCCGCTCCCGCGGACGCAGGTCACCAAGAAGCTCTGGGCGTACATCAAGCGGAATGGCCTGCAGGACAAGAAGAACCGCCGCATGATCAATGCGGATGCCAAGCTGCGGCCCATCTTCAAGAAGGACCAGGTGTCGATGTTCGAGATGACCAAGCT
>DAIMFY010000288.1:0-3322 GCA_036724295.1 Gemmatimonadales bacterium
TTCTCGTACTGCCAGAATCGCGTTCCGCCCAGCGCCGGCCCCAGCGTGGTGTCGTGCACCGCGATGATGCCGAAGTATTCGCAGGAGGGATCATGGCACATGACCAGTTGCTCGTGGCCCAGCTCATGAATTTCGCGGAAGATGTCCATGGACGTGCGACTCCCTGTCATTGGCCGTAAGTGAAGAACCCGCGGCCGCTCTTGCGGCCCAGGTGCCCGGCCGCCACCATCCGGCGCAGCAGCGGGCAGGGCCGGTACTTGGGATCACCCAGCCCCTCATGCATGACTTCAAGAATGGCGAGGCAGACGTCGAGCCCGATGAAGTCCGCCAGCGCCAGCGGTCCCATGGGATGGGCCATGCCAAGCTTCATGACCGTGTCGATCGCCTCCGGCTCGGCCACTCCCTCCATGACACAGAAGACCGCCTCGTTGATCATCGGCAACAGGACGCGATTGGCGACGAAGCCGGGGTAGTCGTTGACCTGCACCGGCGTCTTGCCCAGCGACGCCGCGATCTCGCTCACCCGGCCAGCGGTCTCGTCGCTGGTATCCTGCCCGCGGATCAGCTCCACCAGCTTCATCACCGGCACCGGATTCATGAAGTGCATGCCGATCACCTGCGCCGCCCGTCCGGTGTGAGCGGCGATTTCGGTGATGGAGATGGAGCTGGTGTTGGTGGCGAGGATCGTCTCGGGGCGACAGATGCCATCAAGCGACTCGAAGATGGCGAACTTCACCGACGGCCGCTCGCTCGCCGCCTCGATGACCAGCTCGGCATCACGCGCCACTTCGAGCGTCGTGGCCGGTGAGATCCGGGTGAGCACCTCGTCGGCGGCGCCCGCCGGCAGCGTGCCCTTCCTGATCTGTCGCTCCACATTGCCTCGAATCGTGGCGGTTGCCAGCTCCAGCGCTGCCGCCGAGGTGTCGATCATGGCCACGGCCCAGCCGTGCTGCGCAAAGACGTGCGCGATCCCGTTGCCCATGGTGCCGGCGCCGATGACGGCCACGTGCTTCATGCGAATTCCTTTCGGAGGTGCCGCGCGAGGACAACGCTCGCGAGGGTCAGCGCCAGCGTGGCCGCGAGGCCGCCCTCAGGGCCGAACGCCCCGCCGCTGAGCCACGCCGGCGCGGCTGGATGATAGTCCAGCAGTGGGATGCGGAATGGCAGGCCGCTCACCGGCGCATCGAGCGCCGCGAGGGTGAAGTTCCAGCCAAAGTGCGCGCCGAACGCCGTCCAGATCCCGCCCGGCGCGTAGAACGCCAGTCCCAGGAAGATCCCGGCCAGCGCGATGTTGCCGAGCGCGAGTCCCGAGACGTGCGGATTGGGCGCATGGCCGAGCGCGAAGACAATGGCAATCACGACGAGCGCGACACCGCGATTGAACGCCGCAGCCAGCAGCACCAGGGGCACTCCCCGGAATGCCACCTCTTCGGCCAGCGCCGCCGGCGCGAGGGCGCCACCGGTCTTCCCGATCGACGTCAGGTACGCGGCGACTCCGCCGGCATCATGCGACCAGCCCGATCCGGTCACGGCGACGGCAATCAGCAGGGCCACTGCCGCCGTAACGGCGCCGGCAAGGAGGCCCCAGCCAAGCCCGCGACGACGCGACCCCGCGCCCCGCCAGCGGAGCTCCGTGAAGTCGAGTCGGGCCGCCTTGATGCCGATGACCCACGTGGCGAGAAGCGCGGAGGCGAGGAAGGCAATGCCCTGCACGAAGAGCGACGAGCCCGTGATGGAACTGCTCCAGGCCTGCACCTCGCCCATCGAGCCGGTGACGAGCCACGCGGCCAGGATGACGAGGACGGCGGTCAGCAGCCAGGTGAGGGCAAGGAAGGCGATCGTCCATCCCACCGCCGCCACCGCTCCACCCCGCCCGGTCGTCACGGAATCATCGCTGGGCAGTAAGTCGTGTGCTGCTGACGACTATTACTGCTGTCGCGATGGCCACCTTGAGCAGGTCGCCGAGGAAGAACGGCAGGAATCCGGCGCGGAACGCCAGCCCGGGATCGCCTCCCAGCAACGCGAGCTGCGACACGCCGCCCAGGTGGATGACCGCCATGGCGATCGTGAATAGCAGCGCCGACCAGCAAGCCAGAGCCACGCCGGTGAGACCCCGGGTACGCACCAGGCCTGCCACCGCCGCCGCCACTGGGAAGGCAAGCAGGTAGCCACCGGTTGGTCCCATGAGCCGCCACGCGCCGCCATGTCCCAGCGCAAAGACGGGAGCGCCGAGCGCGCCTGCCACGAGGTAGGCCCCCAGCGCCGTGGCGCCTTCGACCGGGCCGAGCCACGCTCCGACGAGTATGACGGCCAGCGGCTGCAGCGTGAACGGGATCGGAGTGAAAGACAGCGGAAGGGCAATCTGTGCGCTCAGCGCGACGACAAGCGCACCGAGCCCGACCCGGAAGGCGCGGCCCAGCAGATCGGGCCGGGCCGACACACGCGCGGAAGGCACTGGTTGCATCAGATTTTCTCCACGGAGAGCGCCACCGCGTTGCCGCCGCCCAGGCACAGCGTGGCGAGGCCGGTGGTCTTGTTGCGGTCGTCGAGCGCCGCGAGCAGTGTGGTGAGGATGCGGGCGCCGCTGGCCCCGATCGGGTGCCCCAGCGCGATCGCTCCCCCGTTGACGTTGACGCGATCCCAGTCCCAGCCCAGCTCCCGGCCGTCCGCCAGCGCCTGGACGGCGAACGCCTCATTGGCTTCGATGAGGTCGTAGTCACCGATGCTGGTGCCGGCCTTCTTCATCAGGTTCTGCACCGCCACGATCGGCGCGAAGAACAGGTCCTTCGGCTCGCCGCCGCCCGAGGCGTACGCGGTTACGCGGGCGCGAGGCGTCAGCCCATGGGCCTTGGCAAACGCCAGTGACGTCACCACGACCGCACTGGCGCCGTCGTTGAGCCCCGGCGCATTGCCGGCGGTCACGGAGCCTACCTTGCGGAACGCCGGCTTGAGCCGGGCCAGCGCTTCGAGTGAAGTGTCCTTGCGCGGGCCTTCGTCGGTGTCGACGACCGTGTCACCCTTCCTGCCGCGAATGACGACCGGTATGATCTCGCCCTTGAAGCGGCCGCCTTCCTGCGCCGCCACTGCCTTCTGGTGGCTCTCCAGTGCGAACTGGTCCTGCTCCTCGCGACTGATGCCGGCCTTCTCGGCGGTGTACTCGGCGTACTCGCCCATGTGAACATCACCGAACGAGTCCCAGAGGCCGTCGTGGATCATGCCGTCCACCATGGTCTGGTTTCCGGCCTTGATGCCCGTGCGGTATCCGTAAACGTAGTGCGGCGCCGATGACATCGATTCCTGGCCGCCCGCGATGATACAGCCG
>DAIMFY010000289.1:0-3321 GCA_036724295.1 Gemmatimonadales bacterium
CCACGCTCATCGAGGCGTACATCAAGATGATGCTGCAGGACGGCTTCTTTCATGCCGACCCGCACTTCGGGAACCTGCTCGTGGACCCCGAGGGGCGCCTCGTCCTCCTCGACTTCGGCATGGTGTTGCGGATGGAGCGGGCCACCCAGAGCCAGCTGGTTGCCACCGTCCTCGCCGCCTCCCGGCAGGACGTCGATGGCGTCATCAATGGCTTCTACGAACTCGGGATTCTCGATCCCGACGTAGATCGCGGGACCGTGCGCGACGCCGCGCGCCACCTGCTCGCGGTGACGCTTCGGGGCGACGCCTCGCACGCCCAGATCCAGCGGGTGGTGGAAGATGTGCTGCGCACGTTCTACGAGTGGCCCCTCATGCTGCCGGCGGAACTCGTTTATTTCGGCCGGGCCGCCGCGCTGGTGGAGGGAATCGGGCTCCGCTACGATCCCGGCTTCAACACCATCGCGGTGGCCCGGCCCATGGTTGCCCGGGCGGCGGCAGGGCTGCTGCACGGCGACCGCGACCCACGCGCCATGATCGCCGACTGGAGCCTGGAGGCGGCCCAGGCGTTCCGCACCATGCGCGAGCTGCTGACACGCGTGGAGCGCGACGAACTGCGGGTGCGCTGGCACCAGCGCGACACGGTTGAACTGTATCGCACCATTACCCAGCAGGTGCGTCGCCTGGTGCTGGCCGCCGGAGCGCTCACCCTCGCCATCATCTCGTCCATCATCTACGCGGCAACCCGCCACCTCGGCATCCTGCTGGGCGGGTGCCTCATTGCCGCCGCGCTCTTCTTCCTCGTGCTGGTCCTGCCCGGTCACCTGTTCCAGAATCCGCTGCGGCACCGCCGGCGACGGCCTTTTCGGGTATCCGGATGAGGGAGAGGGCGGTGGAACAGTCATATGTCGTAAGTCGTAGGTCGTACGACGTATGACTTACGACGTACGTCTCTCGTGAGTCTCCAGTCCCTCATTGCCCAGTACGGCCTGCCGGCCGTGGGAATCGGCGCCGCGCTCGAGGGCGACCTCACGCTGCTGCTGGGCGGTGTCGCCGCGCACCTCGGTTACTTCTCCTGGATCCTCTGCGTCGCCGTGGGCACCGCAGGATGCTTCCTGTCGGATCTCATGTGGTACTTCGCCGGGCGGCGCGCGTCCCATCGCATTCGCGGCGGCCGCATCTACCGCGCCGTGGGGCACCGGGTGGAGCGGCTGGCAGACCGGATCGGGCCGTGGCAGCTCGTCACCGCGCGCTTTATCTACGGTACCCGCAACGCAAGCATGCTTTTCTGGGGCCTGCACGGGCTCCCGCTCGCGCGCTTTGCGATGATCGACTCGCTAGGCTGCCTGGCCGGTGCGCTGTGCTTTGCCGGCCTGGGCTACCTCTTCAGCGGAAGCACCCAGGCGCTCCTCGGCCGCGTGCACCGGATCGAATTCCTCCTGCTCGGCGGCATCGTCGTTGGCGTGCTGGTGCTCATCCTCCTCAAGCGTGCGGCGCGCCGGCGGCACCTTGTAGAGGAAGATGTGTAACGCTGCGCGCAGCGCATCGTGCTTGCCCCAGCACTCCACTACGGCCACTTTCCAGTCATGGATGCTGACCGGCTGCTGGCCGACCTGACCGCCGGACGCCCCGCGGCGCTGGCTCGCGCCATCACGATCGTGGAAAACGGCCGTCCTGGCTTTGAGCAGCTGCTCGCCAGCGTACACGAGCGCCTGGGCCGGGCGCACCGGATCGGCATCACCGGGCCGCCCGGGGCGGGGAAGTCCACCCTGACCGAGGCACTGGTCCGCGCCTATCGCTCGTCAGGCCGCCGCGTCGCGGTGGTGGCGGTAGATCCTACCAGCCCATTCAGCGGCGGTGCGCTCCTCGGCGACCGCATCCGGATGGAGTCGGTGGCGCTGGACGATGGCGTCTTCATTCGATCCATGGCGACGCGTGGGTCGCTTGGCGGCATGGCGGTCACCACGCGCGAGGTTTGCGACATCCTGGACGCCGCCAGGTTTGACCGCATCATCATCGAGACGGTCGGCGTCGGGCAGTCGGAGATGGACGTATCGCGGGCGGCTGACTCTACAGTGCTCGTGCTCGTCCCGGAATCGGGCGATGGCATCCAGACGCTCAAGTCGGGCATCATGGAGGTGGCCGACCTGTTCGTCGTGAACAAGGCCGACCGCCCCGGCGCCGACAAGCTGGTGCGCGAGATCGAGATCACACTCGGGATCCGGCGCGGCAACGCGTTCCGGCACGTCCCCGCGCACCACGGAGCCCGGGCCGGCCGCCAGCCGGCCTCCGAGCCCAGGCCCGAGTCCGATGCGTGGAAGCAGCCGGTCATCCAGGCGGTGGCCACGCGCGACGAAGGCACCGCTGCGCTGGTTGAGGGGCTCGAGCGGCACTACGGCTGGCTCAGCGCGTCCGGCACGCTGCAGCAGCGCCGGAGGCAGCGGATGATGGATCGGTCGCGCGAAGTGTTCGAACGGGCCCTCAAGCGCTGGATCTGGCAGCAGACCGACGCCGAGTCGCGGCTCACGGCGCGGCTTGAGGAGGAGATGGCCGGGCGCATTTCACCGTATGAGGTCGCGGCCGAAGTCCTCGAAGGTTTCAAGCAAGGAATTCATGCATGACGACGTGGACCACCGCCGAACAGGCCGAACGCTATCGGGAGCAGGAGCAGGAACTGGAAGCGCTGCGTCGCGAGGTGGCCGAGTGGCGCGCGCGGGCTGCGCGCCAGCCGGTGCGGGACGACGCCGACTTCACCACCATCTCCGGGCAGCCGCTCGAAATTGCCTACGCGGCGCCCGACGTTGCGCCCGGCCTGCTGGAGCGAGCCGGCCTGCCAGGCAGCTTTCCGTATACCCGCGGCATTCACCCCAACATGTACCGCGGCCGCCTGTGGACCATGCGGCAGTTTGCCGGGTTCGGGACCGCCGAGGACACCAACGAGCGGTACAAGTTCCTGCTCTCGCGTGGCCAGACCGGCCTGTCGGTTGCATTCGATTTCCCCACGCTCATGGGCTACGACTCCGACCATCCCCGCTCAGAAGGTGAAGTCGGCAAGTGCGGCGTCGCCGTGTCGAGCCTTGCTGACATGGAAACGCTCTTCGACGGGATTCCGCTCGGTGATGTCTCGACGTCGATGACCATCAACGGTCCGGCGGCCATGCTGTTCTGCTTCTACGTCGCGGCGGCGGAGCGCCAGGGAGTTTCCCCGGAGCGGCTGCGCGGCACCGTTCAGAACGACATCCTGAAGGAATTCATGGCGCAGCACGCCTGGATCTATCCGGCGGAGCCCGCGCTCAAGATCATCGTCGACATGTTCGAGTGGGC